>NZ_JBEZKW010000004.1:0-196690 GCF_040651795.1 Streptomyces sp. NPDC048361 | reverse complement strand
TGGGACGGTTCCTGAGCCGCGCGGGCCGGATCGTCGGCACCGACGACCGGCCGCTCGGCCGCAGCCGGGTCAGCGGCGACCCTTGTCGCCCCTGTCGCCCCGGCCCTCACCGCGACGGCGCTCGTCCTTGCCGGTCGCGTCGTCGTACTGGATGCGCTCCTTGCGGACGGTGTCGCTCACCTCGCGCTCCTCGGTGACCTTCTCCGTCTCCAGGCGCACCCGCTCCACCGGAACGGCTTCCTTGCGCACCACGGGCCGCTCGGCGTGGAGCGTCACTTCGGTCTCCGCCTCGCCGATGTCGGCACGTGTACGGTCGCCCTCACGGATCGGCTCACGCACGACCCGGACCTCCTCGTGGCTGACCGGAACGGTCGTCGACACGTTCTCGGTCACGACGACCTTGCGCAGCCGCGCCCGGCCCACCTGCTCGTTCTCGGTGCCGACCCTCAGCCGCTCCTCGGAGCGGACGATGGCGTCCTCGTCCTTGGCGTACCGGCCGTGGACATCGGTGCCGGTCGCGTTCCCGGGCACGTCGACGCTTCCGGCGGCCCCGCCGGGACCCGGCGTGTACGTGCCGTGGCCGTCGACGCCGTAGTGACGGTAGAGCTCGCGCTCGGCGTCCACGTCGAGGTGTTCGTCGGCGTCCATGCGCGGGGCGTCCTTCACCATGCTCTTGGCGTACGCGACGTGCAGGGCCTCGCCGTCCTGGCGGGCGCCCGCCAGCGGCACGAAGGACTCCTTGGTGCCAAACAGACCCGTCTTGACCGTCACCCATTCCGGGCGGCCCGAGTCGTCGGCGAGGTAGACCTGTTCGACACCGCCGATCTTCTCTCCTTCGGGGTCGTAGGCCACAAGGCCCTTGAGCCCCTCGGGGCGGTTGAACATGTCACCAGTGCTCATGCGGATCACTCCTGACTGTCGGGGGAGAGGGCGGCATCCGGATGCGAAGCCGTGTCCCTGCCTCCAACCCCGCCACAAACCCCGTGCCGCAGCTACCGCAACTTGCCCCGCGAAACGGCCGACATCCGCTCCACGCCTTGGCTGGGCCCGTCCAGGGGCGTTCCGCGCGTTGGGCCGACCGGGTGAGTGGAGCTTCGTCCCCCGCATACCGGGCACGCGCAGCGCATGACGCTCGCAATGCTTTCGCTGCCGCCGCTCATCATGGCCGTCCTTCTCGCCTTCGGCTTCGGCCACACCGCGCGTCCCCGCCACGGCCGCCGCCGCAGCCACTGACCCCCTCAGCCGCGGGTTCCCGGGCGCCCGGCGCCCGCGCCCGCCGGCTTCGCCCTGGCCCACGCCTTCACGCCGAGCTGTCCGGTGGTTCCGAGGTCGAGGTTCGGGGTCACCGTGACGGGCCCGGCGCCCGCCTTCGCGCGGACCCGCACATAGGGTACGTTCACCGCGGTGCCGGCCTCGGTGGTGTTGCGCCACACCAGCGAGGAGATCGCCGACTCGCCGGGCTTCAGCGTGATACGCCGGGGCTTCTCGTCCGGGCCGGTGCCGGTGGTGATCCCGCCACCGCCCTGGAGGATCGTGATGCCGTGGACGGTCTTCAGATCGCCGTCCAGGAGCTCCAGGAGCGGATAGCCGTCGACGGTGTAGTCGTGCGCGCCGCAGTTGTCGAGATGCAGACCCACGATGCGCAGCCCCATGGCCGCGTCGCCGTCGTCGGCGCTGACCCGGATGCCGGAGGCGGGGCACACCCCGGGCGCCGTCGGGGCCTCGCCGGCCGGCACCTTTCTCACTTCGAGGACTTTGGCCCCGGTTGTCCGCGGGGTCGAGAGCGGCAGATACCCGGCCCGCACCGAGCCGCTCACCGTCCTCCCCGGCCCGACATCGCGTACGGTCGCGGTCCCACTGCCCATCGCCCCGCCGTCGCTGCTCAGGAACGAGACCACGACCGTGTAAGTCAGGCTCTGCGTACCGCTGTTGGTGACCTCGAAGGTGGCGGCGACTCCCGAGTCCTTGGTGGGATCGTCCACGGAGAGCCCCGAAGAGCCGCCCGCGTCGTCGTCGCCGGAGGACGAACGGCCGGCGGTCGGCGCGGGAGAGTCCCCGGGCAGGGTCAGTGAGGTGATCCGTACGCCGTCCTTGCCCGGGTCGCCGACTCCCGTACTCGACGACGGCGCGGCCGGGCCCGTGTTCCCGGCGCCGGGGTGCACCGTCCCGCAGGCGGTCAGGAGAAGGGCGGTCGCCGCGAGAGCGGGCACAACGGAAGGGCGTATGCGCATGGGGCCCACTTCATCATGAGGCGCGCCCGGCACCTGTGGTGGAGGCCATACCTCCGGCTGTGGGGTGGTCACGGCACGGCGATGACGACCGCTCCCACCGACGTGATGCGATGCAGAAGAGACATGCATTTTTTAGTGGTCACCACATCTGGTGAGCTCTCCCCACCGTTCCTGGACTGTCGCTGTCGCTGTCGCTGTCGCTGTCGCTGCCCACCGGCCGGTCCGCCGGCCCGGCACACCCTCACCGAGGAGCCTGGCGGCGCCGTCCATCCGCACCTTTTCGTGTTCTCGTGCGGGCCCTGCCCGGCGCCGCTCTTCTCGGCCGCCTGGAGGCCCCCGCGATCCTCTGGACTGCCGCCGGCCGCGATCGTCCTCCGCGACGACCACGCGGACCCTTCCGCGCACCGCACCGCACCGCACCGCACCGCTCCGCGACGACCGCGCGGACCTTCCGCCCACCGCGCCGCTCCGGCAACGACCTGCGCGAGCACACCTTCGAATCGGCCATCTCGGCCAACACCCGTACATCGAGCGGCATATGAGCCTCCTCGCCCAGGTCGCCCTGAGCGCCTGCGCCGCCGCACTCGTCGCGATCGCCGCCGGCCACTTCGCACCGGTCCGGACGCCCGGGCCACCCGTGGGCGTGTACGCCGCCGGAGGCATCACCGTCCTCGGCGTCGGCGTGGTCGCGGCGCCCGGACTTGACAGCCGCGCTCGCGGTCCCGGTGCCCCACGATCTCCCGGAGGGCGCCTGGTTCGCGGTCGGCGATGGTCGCGTCCTGGTCACGCGGCCGACTCCGGGCGAAGCCCGCCGGGCCGCCGGCCGCGAGGCTCCCGAGGTGACTGTCGTGGTCCGCTTGGCATGAGGGCGGAGGCCGTAGCGGGTGCGCCGAGCGCGGATCCGCCGGCCGCCCCCGTACGTCCGTGGATCGCCACGCGTCCGGTCCGGTGTTCAACGTCCGCGAGGGAGTTTGAGGAGGTTCCGCGACCAGGCGCCACCAGGCGCCACCTGGTGTCGGCGTCGGCAGCCCAGCTATGCGTTTGATGGGGTTGTGACCCTTTTATGACATTGGGTCATTCGGTCGGCGGGGAGGTAGGAGGGTGACCACGCATTCCGCGGCGCCTGTACCGGCCGCCGAACAGAATGGGGAGTACGCCTGATGCGTAACGTCCGGAAGATCGTTGCCACGGCCACCGCCACGGTCACCGCCACCGTGCTGGCAGGTGTGATGGGAGGGGGAGTGGCTCAGGCGTCGTCGCCCTCGACCGTGGGGGCGTCCGGCGCCACAGCGCCCTCCGCGTGCCGCCCGGCGAACCACATCGCGAAGATCTCTGCCGCGCCCGCCTCCGCGGGGCACCGCCACTACCGCGTCACACTGACCGCGCCGCGCGGGTACGAGCCGTGCGAACTCGCCGGATCGCCGACCGATGTCCGGTTCTACCACCACGGGTCAGCCGACAAGGTCAGGGCCGGCCGGTACGGCACGCAGAACAAGCGGGTGACGTTCGGGCCGGGCCACCCGGTCCACTTCGACATCCAGGTGCCCAACAGCACGAGGGGCACCCGCGCCGACGAAGCGGCCTTCGCCCTCAGGGCACCGGGAGGTGTGATCCCGGGGGAGTCGTCGGCCCACGGTCCGCTGACTGTCAGCCCAGGCACGGCCATCGGCCCGATCCAGGCGGGCGCCTGACGGGGGTCCGGGCCGTGTGGGTGTGCCGGCAGGGCCGAGCGGGCGCCTGACAGGGCTTCGGTCATGTGGGTGTGCCGCTTGGGCCGGGCGGGGACTTGGCGGGGGTCGGCCGCAGCCACAACGACCGCTCGCAGCAGGCCGGTTGAGAGCGTGAAGTGAGTAGGGCGCAGTCCGTGACGGCCTCCGCCGACCCCACCCGGCTCGTCGTGCTGCGCGGCAACAGGGCGAGTGGCAAGAGCAGCATCGCCGCCGAGCTGCATGTGCGGTACAGCCGGGGCTTGGCCCTCGTCGGACAGGACAACCTGCGCCGTGTTGTCCTGCGGGGGCCCAGCCATCGGCGTGATCAACATGCCGCTGCGCCGGCAGATGGTGGTGGCGGGGCGTGGACTGGGTTGCTGGGTGCTGCCGGGCCAGGATCCGGACCTGAGGTCGGGGCGCCGCGGCCAGGTCACACAGGGGAACACCCTGGGTGGCGCCTGGACGTTGATGCACAATCCGGCCGGCTGGCCGGAGGAACTCCTGTGCGCTCTCCACCGGCGTGTCCTTCTGGTGCCTTCGACCGGCATGATCGTCGACCTGGTGACGGGCCGTGCAGACGCCGGAGTCATCGCGGGACCTTCGCTGGGTTATGAGGACGTCGCTCCGATGCCGGTCATCATCACCGAGGCCGGCGGCAGGGTGTCCGACCTGGGCGGAGCTACCGTACTGACGGGAGACAAGTCGGTGCTCATCACCAACGGCCACTTGCACGACGAGTTCCTGCGGCTGGTGAGCCGCTTCCCCCGTCGTCGTGACTACCGGGCCCTCGGCCAGGGCGAGTAGCTGCGCGGCAGCGCAACCGCCGAAGATTTTCGGTGTCACCCCCGCAGAGCCGCCTATAGGCTGCCTCGATGGTGGACGTGCGTGAGATGACCGAGGCCGACGTCGAGGCCGTGTCCGCCGCGCGGGTGCACGGCTGGCAGGCCGCCTATGCGGGCCTCGTCCCGCAGCCGTATCTGGATGGCATGACGGTGGAGGACGACGCTCGCCGACGCCGCGCGTGGATGTCCGACCCCCGCCGGCAGGGGACCGACCTGGTGGCCGACGCCGGTGCCGGCCCCGTCGGGTGGGTGAGCGCCGGGCCCTGCCGAGGGGCAACGCCCGAGTCGCGAACGGCCGAGGTGTACGCGCTTTACGTGCGACCGGACCTGATCGGACAGGGCGTGGGCAGCGCCCTGCTGGACGCGGCCCACACGTATGCGAAGGCGCGGGGCTTCGACTCCGTCGCCCTGTGGGTGCTCAGCGGGAACACGCGGGCACGCCGCTTCTACGAGAAGGCTGGCTACGCGGCCGACGGCGGCGAACAGAGCGACCCGTACGACGGCGTGGTCCTGACGGAGCTGCGTTACACGCGCGGGCTGTAGGGAAGGGCGGGACCCACAGAGAGTGGCACGGGTCCTCAGCGGGCCCTGGTCAGCGGCCTGTCAGCGGCGCTGCGTGCTTCCGCACCACGCGAAGGATGCCGCCGACAGGGGGCCGTCGGCGGCATCCTTGATCGGGTTCAGCCCCAAGTCCCCTGTCGCGCGGAACCCGATCGTCCACCGGACATGTGTCGTGGGAGACCTGTCCGGTGTACTGGCGCTCATCCCCCGTTTGCGTCTGGTGAGCACCACGTGGCCATTGCAGCGTCATGGCGCCGTAGGAGGCAAGGCGGCGGCGGGTTTGGGGCGTTGGCGTTCCACTGGCCGGGATGGTTGCGCATGGGTGTTCCGCCGGCTGGGATGGGCGGGGTCAGCTGGGCGAAGGTGCCGCCTCGCGGGCCGTCTCGTTGTGCCAGGCGATGGTGGCGGCCTCGACGGCCAGCGAGAGGATCTCGGGGTCGGACGGATCGTTGTTGAGGTGGCGGAACTCCGACCCGAGGGTGATGGCGAGGCGCTCGGCGAGCCCCAGCCCCGGGTAGCGCTTCTCGCGGATGAGGTGTTGGGCCGCGGTGGTGGGCGTGAAGCCCCGTGCGTGAAGGTCGCGGGCCTGCTCGGCGAGGTCCGTGAGGTACTGGATGTGCGTTCGCAGGCCGTCCTGGTCGAGGAGGGGACCGTGGCCCGGCACGATGTGCTCGGGGTCGTGGGCCAGCACCTCGTTGCACGCGGTGACGACATTGGCGAGGGGGCCCGCCCAGTGGCACGGGTGGTCGCCCGCGAAGACGATGTCGCCGGTGAACACGACGCGCTGCTGGGGCAGATGCGCGATCAAGTCGCCCACGGTGTGCGCAGGTCCGGTCTGGTGCAGCTCCACCAGGATGTCCCCGACGTGGACGTCGAGGCGCCCTTCAAAGGTGTCGGTCGGGGGCGTCACCGTGATGCCGCTGAAGTCGAACGACCCGAAGTGGCGGCGGAAGTACCAGCCCAGCGGCTGGTCGGGGTCGGTCTCTTCGATGAGGGCACGGAGTTGTTCCGGTGTCGGTTCGAGACACTGGTGCTCAAGGGTGCGATGGGTGGAGATGATCCGTGCCCCGGTGACCCGCTGATTGCCCCAACTGTGGTCGCCGTTGCCGTGGGTGGTGAACACCGTGCCGATGTGGGCCTCCGGAGCCACGGCGCGCGCCGCGGCCAGGAAGGCGTCCGTCAGGTCCAGGGCGTACGGGGTGTCGAGCAGAGCGGCGTGGCGGCCGGAGGTGATCAGTCCGCAGTTGGCAAGGCCCCACCGGTCCGCTCCGTCGGGTGCCCAGACGTGTACGCCGGGGGCTATGGGAATGAGTCGTGGTGTGGAGGTCATGGTCACGTAATCTAGCTGGGCTTGGTGGCGGGGTCGGCAAGCGCCGGTGCCGGTTGACCCAACGAGGTTTTGCCACACGTGAGTTGAGCGGTGTGCGGCTTGGGTTGAGTTGGCTTTGGTTGGGTTGCCGGGTTGCCGGGTTGCCGGGTTGCCGCATGGCCGGGTTGGACGGTGTGCCCAGCGTGTCGGGGGGCTGAGGGCCCCCCGGGGACGAAGGGTCCCCGGGGGTGTCCGGAGGGCGGTGTTGCATGGGCGTGGAGGAGGGTGCCCTGCGGACCGTACGCCCCGACTGCACGCCTCACGTCAGCCGAGGGGCTCTGCCGCCTTGGTCATCGGCCCTCCCGCACCACCCGTGTTGAGCGTTCCCGCCGGTTCGAAGAGCAGGATCGCGGTCTCCTCGTCCGCCACGGGACAGTGCTCGACTCCGCGGGGGACCACGAACAACTCGCCGGGGCCCAGCACCACATCCACATCCCTGAGCTGGAGGGTGAGCCGCCCGGTGATGACCAGGAACAGTTCATCGGTGTCCTCATGGCTGTGCCAGACGAAATCCCCTTTCAGTTTGGCCAGCTTGACCTCGTAGTCGTTCAGCACAGCCACTTTCTTCTGCGACCACAAGTCGCTGAACTGCGACAGCTTGTCGGCGAGGTTGACGGGAACAGCAGACGTGGACATACGGCATCCTTTCCCAGGGCCGGGCAACCGGGAGCGACCTCACAGCCCCTCCGGCCGGCGTCACGAGCCTGCCCTGCCGGACTCCGCTCGTCTTGTACGTTCCTGACATGACAGGAGACCGGCCTCGCACGTCCATCAGCGCCTGGAGGCCGTCGGTCCCGGGGATCACCGAGGTCTTCCACGCGCACTTCACCGACCACGCCTACCCGGCCCACACCCACGACACGTGGGACCTGATGATCCTCGACGACGGCTCGGTCGACTTCTCACTCGACCACCGCCGCCATGCCGCGACGGGCGGCGCAAGCGTCCTTCTGCTGCCTCCGGGCGTCCCTCATGACGGTCGGACCGTCACGGCGTCCGGCTTCCGCAAGCGCAACCTCTACCTCGACGACTCCGTACTCCCGCAGCGTTTGGCCGGTCGTGCGGTGGACGCTCCGGTCGTCAAGGACGGGCCGCTGCGCTGTCGGATCGATCAGTTGCATGCCGCTCTCGCCCACAGTGGAGACGAGTTCGAAGCGGAGTCCCGCCTTTCGCTCATCCGCGAACGACTCCGTTTCCACCTCGACGCGCTCCAGCCCCGTGCGCCGGGGCGTGAGGCCAACCGGCTTGCCGCCGAGCTTCGGGAACTGCTGGACTCACGGATCCGCGTGGGCATATCCCTGCGCGAGGCAGCCGCCGTCCTGTATGCCCATCCCACTCACCTGATCCGCTGCTTCAAGCAGACATACGGCCTGCCGCCACACACGTACCTCACCGGCAGACGCATCGAGCAGGCGCGTCGACTTCTCCTCGACGACCGACGGCCCGCCGAGGTCGCCACAACCGTGGGATTCCACGACCAGGCCCACCTGAACCGACACTTCATCCACCATGTGGGCACCACCCCCGCGCGATACACGCGCACGCGCGGCGGTTCGCCCGTGACTTCTCCCTGACCCTGTGCCGGATGCTCGCATTGCCGGATGCTCACATCCAGTCGCATCTGTAATCCTCCTGCGGCCAGTAGCCCCGGTGTGGCAGTAGCCCTCCTGCGGCAGGGGCGCCGCTGTGAGGTGGGCTTCGCAGCGGGGGACTCGATATACAGGAACGTGAGGTTCCTGAAGTTCACCTACCGGAAAATGGCGGGCCTGGCACGGTCAGGGGCCGTTCAGGAGAATGGGCCCGGGCCCGGCCGCGGTGTGGGAGTCGCGAAGGGCCTCGACCATGAGGGAGAGTTCGCGATGGCGCAGTCTGCTGCTGTCATGTCACCACCAGAGCGGAACGTCAGCGCCGTCGCCCGCACGATCGCCGTGCTGCGAGCGGTACGCGTGCTGGGGCCGGGCACGCATCCGTTGGCCGACATCGCCACCCGCGCCGGGCTTCCCCGCGCCACCACACATCGGTACTTGAGAGCTCTGATAGATGCGGAAGAGGTCGAGACTCAGGGGTACAGAGGGCGCTACGCCCTCAGCGCAGGGCCCGAGTTCGGGCCGGCCGTCGCGAGGCCTACGCCCGGGCCTCCGGTGGGGCCCATGCCCGGGACTCCGGTGGGTCCGGTGGGGACTCCGGTGGGGACTCCGGTGCGGCAGGCGTCGCCCGCCATCCGCGCCGAACTGGTCGCCCTCCAGGCGCGCACCGGCCAGATCGCCATGATCTATGTTCCGCTCCTGGTGGGCCCGCCCGTACGGATCTGCGCGGAACACGTTATGGGCGCGCACAGCGGTGAACTCGCCGCCGCCTCAAGGGAGTCGGTGCAGGAGCTGTGGCGTGCTCCTTTGGAAGCTGATGCCTGCGGGCTCGTGATCCTGGCCGCCCTGGGTGACGGTCCCCGCACCGGTGGCGCACTGGCTCGCATCCGCGAGAACGGCTACGCGGTAGGCCCGTCGCCCCTCGCAGCCCGCGATGCGATCGCGGTCGCGGTCTGGAAGGGGTCGGCCGTCGCGGGAGCGGTGGCCCTGCTCGCCTCGCGGAGCCAGATGCGCGGCGCGTCCATACGTAGCCGCTACATCCACAGCGTCCTGGATTCCGCCGCCACAATGAGCGGCCACCTCACCCGCCGCGGAACATGACGCGTTGGCTGAGGGATTGCGGGGTGAGGGGCCAGGGGCTGAGCGGTTGACGCCGGGCAGACGGGCGGTCGACGAGCCCGGCGGTCGACGAGTCCGGCAGTCGACGACCGGGCGGTCGGGTGGGCTTGTTGCTGTGCTGCGGGTGGCCCCCCTCTGTCCGACCACGGTCGGCCGGTGCCCCCCCCGCCGACCGTGGTCACGGGTGCCCCTCCACATGGCGTACGCTGGTGTCTACCGACGCGGGGTGGAGCAGCTCGGTAGCTCGCTGGGCTCATAACCCAGAGGTCGCAGGTTCAAATCCTGTCCCCGCTACTGCGTAAGCGCACGAAGGCCCGGATCCCTGCGGATCCGGGCCTTCGCGTTTGCCCGCCGCTGTCGTACGCCCGGCGGAGCAGCCGCAGCCGCGCCAGGCCCCTGGAGCCCTGGCGCTACGGCGCAAAATGGTCTTGCTTCATGTCAAAAGCGACGTTCCCGCACCCTCCACGTCCGTATGGCCGATGTGGCTGACGTGGCGTGACGGGGCGTGACGTGACGATGCCAAGCCTGGCCGCCTCCTGCCTGTGCTCCCCGAGCCGTACCCGCACCCGCACCCTGACCCCGCGCCACCGAGCCCCGTACCCGCACCCGCCGCCGAGCCCCGCACCCGCACCCGCCGCCGCGCCCCGTACCCGCGCCGGCCCCCACGAGAGGAGCCGCCGGCGAACCTCCCATTCCGTTTTCGTCGGGGCCCCACCCTTGACGCCGCTTCTCCCCCCTCCCCATACTGGCGGCCAAATCGATTTGGCCGATCGTGTGTGGCTCCCGTCCGGGCCGGTCCACGGCTGAATTCCGCGCTCGCGCACCGAACGGAGCTCGCACGTGTCACGTCCCCGCCGCTCCCCGTCCGCCGCCCCCGAACCAGTCAGAGACGCAGCCCATCCGACCGAAGTAACCTGCCCGGCCGTTTCCGAATCCGTACCCGCGCGCACACCCGAATCCGCACCCGGATCGGCGCCCGCACCCGGATCGGCGCCCGCACCCGGATCGGCGCCCGCACCCGGATCGGCCCTCGCACCCGAATCCGCGCCCGCCCCCGCTTCCGCCCCCACCCCCCGAATGCGCGACGAGGCACCCCACCCCGTCGACGCGTCCCGCCCGCTCGGGCGGATCCTGCTCTTCGGTCTGCAACACGTGCTGGTCATGGCGGCCACCCCCATCTCCGCCATCTTCCTGATGAGCGCCACCCTGCGCCTCAACGCGGGACTGACCGTCGATCTGCTCTCCGCCGCCTTCGTCCTGTCCGGCGTCGGATCGCTGATCCAGTCTCTCGGGCTGTGGAAGTTCGGGCCCCGACTGCCGTTCGTCATGTTGCCGGGCGGCGCACCGCTGATCCTTTTCCTGGCCATCGCCGACGAGCACGGCCTGCGCGTCGCGGCGGGCGCGGTCATCCTCACCGCCCTGTTCACCTTCGCCGTACTCCCGCTCTTCGCCCGGCTGTTGAAGTACTTCCCGCCGCTCGTCATCGGCACGATGATCGTGATCGTCGGCGTCAATCTCGTGAAGGTCGGAGCGGTCCTGGTCACGGGGCGGCCCGGCGAGCAGGGGTTCGCCGACCCGGGCCACATCGGGCTCGCCATGGCGACCATCGGATTCACCGTCGTGAGCCACCTTCTCTTCCGGGGCGTACTGCGCCAACTCTCCGTCATGCTCGGCCTCATCGCCGGTACGGTGCTCGCGCTGGTCCTCGGCGATGTGAGCCTCGGCCACCTCACCCAGGGCGGCTGGATCGACATGCCGCGCCTCATGCCGTTCGGAACGCCCACGTTCGATGTACTGGCCGCCCTGCCGCTCATGCTCTACAGCCTGGCGTCCATGGCGGAGGCCACCGGCCAGACCGTCATCAACGCGGAGGCGGTCGGCAAGGAGATCGACCAACGCGTGTCGGTGCCCAAGACGATCCGCGGTGACGCACTCGTCTCGGCGCTCGGCGGCGTGTTCGGGATGCCGCTCATGGTGACGAGCGGGGAGAACATCGGGATCGTCCGTGTCACCGGCGTCCGCAGCCGTTACGTCACGGCCGCCGCCGGCGTCGTCCTCATCGCCATCGGATTCCTCGCACCGGTGACCCGTGCCATCAGCGTCGTGCCCGCCCCGGTCGTCGGCGGCACCGCCATGGTCGTCTTCGCGGTGATCACGGTCCTCGGCGTGCAGATGCTCGCCCGCTGCGACCTCGACCGTCACACCAACACGTTCATCTGCGCCGTCGCCCTCGCGCTCGGCCTGCTGCCCATCCTCGTCCCCAACGTCTACCAGGGGTTTCCCTCGACCGTCCGCATCCTCCTCGAAAGCGGCGTCGCGGTCGGCGCGTTCGTCGCCGCCGTCCTCAACGTCCTTTTCCACCATGCCGGACCGGCCCTCGCCGCCCGGTTCTCCGTACGCTCCACACTGCGCACCGAAGGCACCCGATGAACCAGCTCATCCAGGAGCGGTTGCGCTCGCGCGACCCCCTGCTTCTCATCCCCGACGCCGTCCTGCTGCCGGAAGGAGTCATGGAGCTGTACGCGGTGGTCGTCTCCGCGGGCTCGTTCGCGGCGGTGGGGCCGACCGAGGAGGTGGAGCGCGCATATCCGCACCTCCAGGCCCTGCGCCTGCCGGGCCACCTGCTCATGCCGGGCTTCGTCGACAGTCACCACCATCTCACCCAGAGCTTCGGCGCGGCCCTCGCCTTTGGTGAGCCGTCGGAGATTTTCCGCCGGGTATGGGTGCCGCTCGAAGGCGCGCTCGACGAGGAATCGGCCTATGTGGCCGCCAAGCTCGCCGCGTTGGAGTCGCTGCGCGGCGGGTTCACCACCGTCACCGACGCCGGGACGCGCGCCGATGTGGACACCGACGTCGTCGCCTGCGCCGCACGGGACGCGGGGATCCGCTGCGTTCTCGGAATGATCTGCGACGACGCCGGCGAGGACAAGGACTCCGCTGCCATCCTGGAGCGGGCCGAGAAGCATCTCGCCGCGTACAGCGACGACCCGCTCATCCACCCTTCCCTCGCGATCTCCATCCCGGAAGCCGCCACCAACGCCACCCTGCACGCGACGGGCCGTCTCGCCACCGAGGCCAGAGCGGTGGTCCAAATGCATGTCAACGAGCACCTCGCGGCGATCGAACGCTCCCTGCTGCGGCACGGTCTGCGCCCCCTCGAACACCTCGACAGCGTCGACGCGCTCGGCCCCCACCTGCTGGCTGCCCACACCACCCTGCTCGCACCCCGCGAGGTGTCGCTTCTCGCGGACACGGGAACCGCCATCAGCTACAACCCCGTCGCCAGCGCGTGGAAGGGCAACGCGGTGGCCCCGGCGACCGTGCTGGCCGAGCGCGGGGTCCGCTTCGGGATCGGTACGGACGGCACCCGCGGTGACGGGTTCCGGCTCGCCGATGCCGCCGAGTTCGCCCAACGCCTGGCGTACGGGCTGACCACCGGCGACTCGTCCTGCGGCGCGGGCTGGACCTGGCTGGAGCACGCCACCGCCGGGGGAGCGGACGCGGTCGGCCTCGGCGGCCGCACCGGCACCATCGCCGTCGGAATGGCAGCCGACTTCCTTTTGGTCGACGTGTCCACCCCCGAACTCGCGCTGTCCTGGGACCTGCCATGGGAGTTGGTGCGCCGCGGCAACCGCGACCAGATCAGCGCCGTGTTCGTGGCCGGACGGCTACGACTGTGGCACGGTCAACCCACTGACTGGGACGGCCCCGCACTGGTCCGCCGCGCAACGGCCCTGGCCCGAACCGCCGTGGCGCGCGCCCCCATCACCCGCGCCCACCCCACATCCACGGCCGCACGGAGAACGGCCACGCGGAGCGAGAGCAGTACGCCATGGAGCCCGCCCGTCAACGGCTTGCCCGCGCAGGGCTCGTCCGCACAGGGCTCGTCCGCACGGGGCTTGCCCGCACAAGGCTCTCGCGCACAGGGCTCTCCCGCACCGAGCAGCACCACCCCACAGAACCACCCCACGGCACGGAACCGGAGCGCAGCACAGTGACCACTCAGACCCTGGTGATACTCGCCGTCACCGTGGCGATCGCCGCGTTCGTCCAGGGCGGCAGCGGGCTGGGCTTCGCGCTGGTGGTGGCCCCGGTGGCCGGCATCGTCGATCCGTCGCTCCTGCCGGTCTTCGTTCTCGCCTCGATGATCCCGCTCAACCTGTACGTCGCCTGGCGCGAACGGGCCTCGCTCGACCTGCGCGGAGCCCGCTGGATCTCCGTGGCCCGGCTGGCCGCGACGCCGGGCGGTCTCGCACTGCTGTGGCTCATCCCGGACCGCAGCGTGGGGCTGTTCGTGGGCGGCGCCACCGTCCTCGCGGCGCTGGTCAGCCTGGCCGCACCGGCCTTCGCGCCCGGCCGGGCCGCGTACGTCGGCGCCGGCCTCGTCACCGGACTCACGGAGACGGCGACCGGAGTGGGCGGGCCGCCGCTCGCGCTGGTCTACCAGCACCGGCCCCCCGCCGAACTCCGCTCCACCGTCGCCGCCTGTTTCCTGGTGGGTGAAGTGGCGTCACTGGCCCTGCTGTTCGCCACCGGACAGGGACGCGTCGCCGACTTGGGCTGGGCGGCCGCGCTGCTCCCCGCGATCGCCGTCGGCGCAGGGCTGAGCCGGGTGGTGCATCAGCGGATCGACGCCCGCAGACTGCGCCTGTTCGTGCTCGTCTTCGCGCTGATCTCCGGCACTGTCCTCATCGCCGGAGCCTGAGCGAGGAAGCACGCGGAACCAGGGTCGGTGCGGGCGCTGCGGCCGGAGTGGGTGCGGCCGCGGCCCCGCGCAACCCGGCGAGCAGCAGTTCCACCGCGTCCGACGCCGCCCGGTCCAGATGCAGGTCGACCGCGGTGAGGGCCGGCTGGCAGGTGCGGGCGCGCAGCCCGTCGTAGCGGGTGGCGACCATGACGTCGTCCGGGATGGACCGCCCGCTGTCCTGGATGGCACGGACCGCCCCGACAGCGAACGCGTCCACCAGCGCACAGACCGCGTCGATCTCGGGATGCGCAGCGAGCAGCGCCGTACAGCGGTCGTACGCCTCCTCCTCTCCGCCCGTCTCGGGCCACGCCTCGACGAGGGGCGCCCATTGGTACTCGGCGGCGATGCGTTCGTACGCGGCGCGGGCGTCGACCGACGAATGCCGCGCGCCCGAACCGACAATGAGCGCCGGGCACTTGGCGCCCTGCTCCCGTAGATGGGTGAGGAGCACGGTCACCACTTCGTCGCCCCACAGGTCCACGTACGGCGCCTCGTCGTCCGCCGCGACCGGCCGGCCGAGCGCCACGTACGGCAACCCCCGCCCGCGCAGTTGGGTGACCGCGGCGTCGTCGACGTCGGGCTCGACCACGATGGCCCCGTCGATGTCGAGGGAGTACAGCGCGGAGTCGGACTGCACGGGCGGCACGAGAACCAGCGCGTAGTCATGGACGAGCGCGCTCTCCGCGGCGGCAGCGGCCACCTCCATGTAGAACCCGAGCCGCGACGGCCCGCCCGCCACGGCGAACGGCATGGAAGACACCAGCGCGATGGCCTTCGCCTGGCCCGTACGCAGCCGCTGCGCCCGCAAGTTGGGCCGGTATCCGAGATCCAGGGCGACCTGCTTGATCCGTTCCCGGGTCCTGGGATCCACCTTCCCCAGGCCGTTGAGCGCGTGCGAGACGGTCGTGCGCGACACCCCCGCCACGCGCGCCACATCGGCGATCGTCGGAGGTTTGGAACCGGAGGGGGAACCGGAAGCGGGCATCTGCGCAAGCACTCCTCTGCTCGGACGGCCATCGGGACACGGCCCATCTTCGCCGACGGGCCGGCCGCGGCGAGACGCGGGGACGACGCGGCTATCGGCGCCCGGTTGCCTAGGGAGACCGGGGCGTCGTCATCCGGCGTACGGTCTCGACGACCGCGGCGCGCTGACGGGACCGGGCCTGCGACCGGGACCGGGCCTGCGACGACGAGCCGTTCGCAGACGGCGATGACGGCGAGGCTGCTGTTGACGCTGAGGCCGACGGTGTCGGTGAGGCCGACGGCTCCACCTCCGCCATCTCTCCGGCTGCCGTGAACCAGGCCTGGGCCAGGGCGAGCGTCAGGTTGAGGATGTCGGCGGGGTCGAGGGCGCTGTCCACGCGCCCCAGATCCTGCGCCGCCCCCAGGGCATCGAGCTTGCCCTCCCAGGAGGCCATCGTTTCGGGAGGTACGGGCCCGGGCCGCTCCAGCTGCTTCCAGGTGACCAGACGTACGAGATCGGGGCGGTCCACGAGGTGGTCGAACAGGGCGCCGGCGTACTGCGGCAGGTCGTCCACGTCGAACGGGACCGCCTCCGTGCCCTCGGCCACGCAGCGCTCGATCACGCGGTCGAACAGCTGCTCCTTGTTGCCGAAGTACACATAGATCAGGCGCTTGTTGGCCCCTGCCGATGCCGCGATGCGATCCACGCGGGCACCCGCGAGGCCGTGCTCCGCGAACTCGCTGAAAGCGGCGTCGAGCAGCCGGGCCTTGGTTGCGTTCGAGTCTCCTGCCATGAACGGAGCGTACAGGTAACTAACCAGTTATTGACAAGAGCGAGGAGCTGGCCCATGGTGGAACTAACCAGTTAGTTACCAATTCGGATGGCACCAGCCTCACCCCCCTCACCGATACGGAGCACACCATGAAGTACCGCGCACTGGGCACCCAGGGCCCCACCGTCAGCAGCCAGGGCCTGGGATGCATGGGCATGAGCGCGTTCTACGGAGCGACGGACGAGGCCGAATCCCTCGCCACGCTCGACCGGATGCTGGACACCGCCGAGAGCTACGGCCCCTTCCGCAACGAGCAGCTGCTCGGCAGGGCCCTTTCGGGCCGCAGGGACCGCGTCGTCCTCGCCACCAAGACCGGCATCGAGATCACCGACGACGGCGAGCCGCGCGGCCACAACGGCCGGCCCGAATACATCCGCCACTCCCTGGAACGCTCGCTGCGCCACCTGCGCACGGACCACGTCGACCTCTACTACCTGCACCGCGTCGACCCGCAGGTACCGATCGAGGAGACGGTCGGCGCCATGGGGGAGCTGGTCGCTGAGGGCAAGGTGGGGGCCATCGGGCTGAGCGAGGTGGCGCCCGCCACCATCCGTCGTGCCCACGCGGTGCACCCCGTCTCGGCCGTCCAGACGGAGTACTCGCTCTTCGAGCGGGGCATTGAGAGCGACGGCGTCGCGGACACGCTGACCGAGCTGGGCATCGGCCTGGTCGCGTACTCCCCGTTGGGCCGCGGCTTCCTCTCGGGCGCGATCACCAGCCCCGAGGACTTCGCGGCAGACGACTTCCGGCGCACCGACCCCCGCTTTCAGGGCCGCAACTTCGAGCGCAATCTCGATGTGGTCCGCGAGGTCGGCCGCCTGGCGGCCACCAAGGGAGTCACCGCCTCCCAGCTCGCCCTCGCCTGGGTCATGCACCAGGGGGCCGTCCCGATCCCGGGTACCAAGCGCCGCCGCTACCTCGAGGAGAACGTCGCGGCCACGGACGTCACCGTCACCGCCGAGGACCTCGCGGCCATCGAGGCTGTCGCCCCTCAGGGAATAGCCGCCGGCGACCGCTACGCCCCTGAGCTCATGTCCACGCTCAACGGCTGACGCTGCACCCGCGCCCTGCACCCGGCGCCCTGCACCCGCGGCCGGAGCTGCACCCGCGCCCTGCACCCGGCGCCCTGCACCCGCGGCCGGAGCTGCACCCGCGCCCTGCACCCGCGGCCGGAGCTGCACCCGCGCCCGGAGCCGCGCCTGCGGCCAGCTGCACCCGCGGCCGGAGCCGCACCTGCGGCCAGCTGCACCCGCGGCCGGTGCTCGGCCTCCGGCATGCCGGGCACGTAGCCCGGTTCCTCCGATGCTGTGGGCTGCCCCAAGGTGAAGGTCAACCGGTCGCCCGAACTCCCGGTCCCTGGGCCGAGTCCATCACCCCCGCGGGCATCGGTAACTTACAGTCCACCGCCCGGCCGAGCGGTGTCCGGACCCAGCCCAGCCCAGCACGGTCACAGCGATCGGCGTTGTGAGAAGCACCCATGCGCGCAGTCTGCTGACCGGTGCCCGGTGCCCGGTGCCCGGTGCCCGGTGCCCGGTGCCCGGTGACCGGTGACCGGTGACCGGTGACCGGTGACCGGTGGTCGGGGGTCAGGGGTCAGGGGTCAGGGGTCAGGGGTCAGAGTCTTCCGATTCTGGGGTAGACGGGCTGCTGCCGTCACTTTCTGCCGGGCCCCCGCTGACCGTGTCCACCGGCCCTGTCATGATGGCTGCCATGACGCAGACCCGCATGACGCAGACCCGAAAGGCCGATGGCGCGTAAGTCGCCCGGCGCCATCCGTGCTCAGCGACGGCCGGCACCTAGAAGCACCCGTCCCGTCCGCCAGATTCCAGGCATTGGCCGCCGAACTCAGATGGCCATCAGTCAGATCGAAGCCCGGTATGCAGGGCACGGTGTTGTCGCTGAGGCCCTGCACCGGTATGAGCAATTCCTCCGAAGGCCCGGCCGATACCTGTATCTGCCCTGGGACACTTGCCCCTGTTGCGATCCGACCGATGCTCGGGACACCCTCGAAGTGGTGCTCCGTCGGCTGCCGGCCGCAGCGCGGGCAACGCTGGGCGTCATCGTCGCCCGGCTCGATGCGGAGTTCCTGGGTCGCACCCTGCCCAACCCATGGGCCGCATTGGTGAGTTCGTGGCACGCGGAAGCGTGGAGGCAACGGATTCGTGAGATATGACCACTGATCTGGTGCCGGGCAGCGTCCTCCTGGGCCGGGACGAGACGACCCGGGCGGGTGGACGGCATCCTGATCTCGGGCTCTGCGTGGTCCATCGGCTCATGAACGCATCGTGCATCCCGTCACTGACATTGACACTGGTCGCGCTGATGGCCCGTGGGCTGCCGTGGCGCGAGCGGCAGCGGCTGACGCCAGTCGCCCAGGGTGGTGAGGAGGAAGCGCCGGGCGACCTGGCGAATCTCGTCCCATGCCGAATCTGTCGCCAGGGTGCCGGCCCAGAGCTTGGGACGGCAGACGGGGTCGATCTCACCCAAGAGTCGGCCGAGTTCTTGAAGATCGCGCAGGCTCGCAACCTCGAACACCCCGCGCTTCGTGAGTTCTTCGGACACCCGGCAGAGAAGCTCCCCTTCCTCGACAACGGACCCCGTGTCCACATCGCTCTCTCCCAGCCATGCGAGCTGGTCCGCCCTGTCAGTTGCGAGAAGGACCAGGAACCGCAGCGACCAGGTACGCATCTTCGCGTCGCCGACATCGTTCACCGCGGCAGCCGTTCCGGGCGGATCCTGAGCGCCGCCTTGAGGTAGCCGAAGCCCTCGCCCTCGCTCAGGGCGGCGAAGCGTACGGCTTTCGCGCGGGGCGCTTCGCCGAGCGCCCCGCCCTGTTCGTATACGGCGATGGCCTCGTCCTGTACGCGGGCAACAGGCCGCCCGGCCCGTCTCCCCGCGAGCCCCCCGTCACGGAGCACCGCCATGTCCCCACCCCTTGCTGTGTACAAATTGTTTTGCACAAACGGGGAGTTGAGACCAGTGGCTGCTCCCTCGTGAGGTAGTGACTATCACGGGGGACCGACAGGCCGACAATCGTACAGTCGTTTCCCGGCAGGTCACGGGCCCAACCGGTCGCGCCCTGGCGCATCGGGCTTCGGCGGGTCGGGCTATTCCGGATCGGGCTCAGACGTGGGGGAAGGTCATGAGCGCCAGGGGGGGAGGAGGGTCGGGTGGGGCCGCCCGGCGGCTCGGTGGTGCTGCCCATGCCGGAGACCTGGTCGACGGGCCCGGTCAGCAGGACCGCCTCGTGGTCCGGCCGGGGTCCATCAACCCGGCCGACCGCATGGTTCCCACGTCGTCGAACCAGAGTTGATAGACCTTGCCTGCGGGGGGCCGGGCGAGCTCGGAGGCGAGGAACACGGCTTGATTGAAACTGCGGGCGACGACGAGGATGCCGTTCGCCCACCGGTGACCCGCCCGGTGGTGGCTTTGGCGGACAGAAGCGAACGTGCGCGGGCGTAGACCGGTGAACCGCAGCGGGCGGGCCCCTCCTACGAGGCCCTCCCGCACGTATCGTCGGCTCACCCCGCGCTGACCTCCAACTCCCGCTTGAGGTTACGCAGAGTCGTACCGATATTGCGGGACTGGAAAGCGGCGAACGTGCTGCCCGAGGTGGCGATGCGGTCGAAGACGCCGGCCACGAAGTCGGGCCACGACTTTCGGTCGTCGATCCAGGTTTCCGTGACCCGCGTGCCGCCCTCGACCGGCTCGAAACGGTACTCCCAGGTGGCGATCGGGCCGCGCAGACGAGGACGGCTGACTCCGATGGCGTGGACGCGGAAGGCGAAGCGGCGTCCCGGGTCGGCCGCTACGACCGTGCACTTGGTCACCCAGCGGAACACGCCCCGTTTGTTGCGACCGACGAACTCCGTACCGACGTCGGCGGGCCCCTCGCCCGCCGCACCCGCCGTACCAAGGTTTTCCGGGCTCCACCGCCCCATGTCGGACGGACAGCTCACAGCCCGGTACGCAACCTCAGGCGTGACGCCGACGACCACACTGCCGCTCACTGTCAAAACCCGTGCCATACCGCACGCTCCCTCTCATCGCACCCGCGAAATTACTGCCCGGTACTGATCCTGGCACGGCACGCTCGCCTTGGAAGGGGCGGCCGGGTCGTAGGAGCGCCACCGCTGCCAAATACCCCAACCCGGGATGATCGAGGGCTTATCGAGGGATACCGATCGCTCAGCCTGGGCAGTGTTGACTCGTGCTCTCCAATGCTCTCGCGCGGTGGCGCGAGCGTCTGCGCCGGACGCGCCCCGGCCTCCGCGCCCGTCTGCGTGCGGACGACAGCCCGGTCGTGTTCACCGCCGACTTCGCATCGCCCACGCAGTGGGTCGCGGGCCGCTCGTCGGCGTATCCGAACGGCGGCCCCGTCAACCCCGGTGACAACAAACTGGATTACCTGGTCGAGGATCCCGCGTACAGCCGCAGCGGAGCGTTCCGGGCGACCCGTAACCCCAACGGCACATGGAACACAGGCCTGTTGACCACGGAAGGCAGCGCCGAGGAGTTCTTGGTCCGCACGGGAGACGTGCTGGAGGCGCGGGTGCGGCTGCCCGTCGCGGTGGGCGCCTGGCCCGCCATCTGGACGTGGCGGGACGGCGGCCAGGAGATCGACGTCTTCGAGTACCACCCCGACAACCCGGATCTCCTGGAACTGACCAACCATGTCCGCTCCGGCCAGTTCTACTTCCGCGGCACCGGCATCGCCCCCGGCGCCGAACTCGATCTGCGGGTCCGGTTCGGGGCCCGGTCGGTCACCTGGTGGGTGAACGGCGCGCGCGTCTTCGCGGACCGCTCCGGGGTAGGACGGAACTGGCAGGCCTACCTCATCGTGAACCTGTCGGTGAGCGCGGGCCGCTATCACCCCGAGCCGCCGCCGGAGGTGTCGGAGATGGTCTTCGACGTGTTGTCCCTGCGGATCCATCGTCGATGACGTACGCCGTCCGCCATCCCCCGACGGCGTCTCGGTAGCGGGCCACGACGTCAGCCGCACTCTCTTCCGACTCCTCCGACACCTACGACTTTTCCGACGCTGGAGTTCGACACATTCGACACGTTCGACACGTCGTGGCCCCATGGCTCGGCAGCGCCCATGGGGGCGCGGTCCAGCTGCTCATCCTGTTCGGATTGGCCCGGCCTGGCCCTGATCTGGTCCCGCACCAGAATCAGCCACGGTGCACGTGCATACTTCCGCTCGGTTGGGTAGACGATGTCTGCTGGGTCGGAGGAGGGCCAGGACACCTGGGGAGGTCGACGGGCCCTCCCTTCCAGCATGTGGGCCAGCTGGTGCCCATGGCGAGATCGCGCGGGTCGCAGCCGCTCTGCGGTGTGAGCGCGCCCTATGATCGGCGATCGTGGCGCACACGTTCGAGGAACTCGTCGAAATGCAGCGTACGGTCGATGCGGCGCACGCCCAGGCGGAGCAGCTGCGGAGCCAGTACGGACCGCCGGGCACCCGTCCCTGGTCGGGGCGGCAGACGCAGACGTACGAGACCGCGTGGCGGGCATGGCGCGATCTCGCCCGGGACATGCAGGCCGCCGTCACCGCGTACGCGACGGACCACGGCGAAGCCCGACAGGACCTCGAAACCCGGGTGAAGACGGCAGCGGGGCCTCCGAAGTAACGGCTGAGCGCCGCGGTCCGGTCCGTTCGTGTCGCGGTCCGGTCCGTTACGTCCGTATCGAGGTCCGGTCGTAGCGCTCGTTCGGCGGAGGCGCCGCCGGCAGGCGGGTGGGCGGTCAAGCGCGCACACGCCGTGACCGTGCCAGTCGACCGGTCCGTACCGGTCGTTAGCCTCGGCGGATGCATCCCGCTCAGCCGCGGAAAGTCGTCACGCGTCACCACGACGGACTGATCCATGCGTACGTGGTGGACTCCGGCTCTGTTGGCACGCTGCAACCCGCCGCGTCGTTCCAGCCGCAGGGCGGCGACGACGTGGTGGGGGCGGGGGAGACGTCGCCTTTCACCACCGCCTCGGTGGAGAGGTGCTTCACTCCCCCCACCGAGGCGTTCGGGTACCTCTCTCAGCGGAGCTCTCGCTTGTGTTGCGTAGCTTCGGGAGGATCAGGTGTGCCTCAGGATGACTGGCAACTCACCGAAGACATCGACGACTTCCTCGCTCGAGCCGGAGACTTCCTACCCTCACGACCCGCCCTGCACAACACGCCCCTGACGGACATCGAATGGTTGCGGACACGTGGCGCGGGCACGCAGGGTGCTGGTGCCGCTCTTCGGCCGACTGAAGTCTGAGGGCGAGGTCTGCGCCATCCTCTACCGCGGGCCGAGTGGATACCTGTGGCCCACCCCGCTCTCCGCCGAGCGGGCGGACGCTCTCGCCGAAACGGCCTACCGCAGCCGGCCTACCGGAAAGCGGGATCGGTCAGGGGTCACTCCGCCGGTGGCGGGACATCTCGGTGCCGGACCGTCGCGGTGAGGCGGCGTAGCGAAGCGTGGCCCGGCGGGCCCCAGGTGCGTTTGCCACCGGGACGGCCGTGGAGGCCGGCCTCGCCAATGCTTATGCAGGCGAGGGCTTTGAGTGTTGCCCAGCCACGGGCGCGGCGAAGCGTGGCCGGGTCCGGGGCCGGCCGGTAGGCGGCGTGGAAGCGCTCGGCGGCGCCGTCCGGCAGCAGAATCCACGCGGCGGCGAGGTCGCAGGCCGGATCGCCCGCGAAGAGGTCTCCGAAGTCGATCACACCGCAGAAAGTGCCGTCGGCGGTGAGCAGGTTGGCGGGATGCAGGTCGCCGTGGAGCCACAGTGACGGGCCCGTCCAGTCGGGCGCGGCGACAGCGTCCTCCCAGACCGCACGGACGGCGTCAGGGTCGGGCAGCAGCCCCAGCTCGGTGGCCGATTTCAGCTGGTACTCGAACCCGTCGGCGTAATCGGCCAGCGGACCTCCACGATCGCGGCCGGCGGGAGCCCCTTCGGGCGCCGGCCGGTGCAGCGCGGTGAGAAAGCCGGCCAGGGCGCCGGCCGCCTCCGCGGCGCGCGTGGCGGGGGCTTGGTCGGCGGGCGTTCCCGGCACCCACGTGGTGACGATCCAGGGCCGCGGAAAGCGCTCGGAGGGCTCGCCGAGGCGCTGCGGTACGGGGACCGGCAAAGGGAGAGACGGGGCGAGAGCAGGAACCCACATGTGCTCTTTGCGTAGCAGCGCGTCCGCGGACGCCGTCGCCCAAGGCAGTCGCACGGCGAGGTCGTCGCCGAGCCGCCACAGCTGGTTGTCCCAGCCGCGTGCGCCGAGCCGCACAGGGAGATCGGCCAGGTCCGGGTGTTGGTCACGCAGTAGCTCCCGGACCAGCTGCGCGGTGATCTCGATCTCAGCGAGGGTCATGCGGCGCCACGCTAGCCGCGCCGCGGACGAACCACCAGCCGCACGCACATGGGGTGTTGGGCACCTTCAGTCGGCGCGCCGGTGTCCGACCAGATCCGCGAAGGCGCGCGCCAGCGGAGTGAGCGCTTCCCATCGGCGTACCGCCCAGCCGACGGCCAGCGGAGGAAGATCCGGCAGTGGCAGGAATCGCAACGGGCCGGCGGGGGCGCCGGTCAGGCTCTGGCCGGGAAGATCGGGTACGACCGCGTGTCCCACACCCAGGCCGGCCAGCAGGATGGCGGTGTCCCAGTCGGCGACAGCGGTGTCCGAGGTGAGGTGGACGCCGAGTCGCAGCATGGCCGTGTCCACATGGGTGCGGGAGGAGGAGTTCTCCGGGAAGCGGATGTGCCGGATGCCCGAGAGGTCGGCCGGCGTGATCCGCGCTCGGCTCGCCAGGGGGTCGTCGGCTCGCACCGCGAGCACCCATGGCAACTGCACGACCGGCCGCTGCTCGATGCCCCGTACGGGCCTGCCTATGGTGACCCAGGCCAGGTCGACGGCGCCTTCGGCGAGTGCTTCGAAACAGCTCCCGCTGGAGGTCTCGGTCCGGAATTCCAGGACCGCTCCCGGATGTTCCTCGCGGAACGTGACGACGGCCTCGGACATGAAGTGGCGCACCGATGTGGCACCGGTCGTGACCCGCACCGACCCGGCTTCACCGCGGGCGAGTTCGCCGAGCCGACGCAGAGCGAGGTCGAGTCCGGTCATCCCCTCCGCGGCCGCCTTCTGCAGTACGCGCCCCTCCGGGGTGGGCACGACCCCACGAGGCCGACGCCCCAACAGGCGTACCTCTGTGGCTCGTTCAAGCCGTTTGACGTGCTGGCTGACCGCGGACTGCGTGCAGGACAGTTCGCGGGCGACGGCGCTGAGGCTTCCGGCCCGGCACACCGCCACGAATATGCGGAGGTCGTCGAAGGTCATGGGCATGCGATCAAGGTAAACCTGCCGCATGGTGAAGGAATCTCTTGGGGTCAGGCAAGGAGGCGCGAGGATTGACTTGCCCTTTGTGGCTCGCCAGGATCGTCCCGGGCCCAAGGCGACAACCCGTCCCGTTCCTCGCGCCACGTCCGGACAGGACCGCGGCGACGGGATGGGTGTCGACCCTATGAAAGAGAGAGAACCCCGTGCAGGAGCCAGACCCCATGCCGTCCACCGCGCCGCGGACCAGCGACTTCGGGCCCGTTCCGCCCGCCTTGACGGTGGCGGTGCTGGGCCCGGGAGGAGTCGGCGGCCTGCTCGCCGCGCTCCTCTCCCGGGCCGGCTGCCGCGTGATCTGCATCGCCGGTGAAGCGACCGCGGGAGCCCTGCGGCACGACGGCATTCGCGTACACAGCGCGCAGTTCGGCGACTTCACCGCCACGGTCGAGGCGGACACCGTCCTGCGCGAGCCCGTCGACCTGTGCCTGGTGACGGTCAAGCAGACCGCCCTCGACGCGGCGCTCGTCCGCACACCGCCCCATCTCCTCGACGGCGGCGTAGTCCTGCCCCTGCTCAACGGCATCGAGCATGTGAGTACCCTGCGGGCACACTACGGCGCGGAACGGGTCATGCCGGGCGTGATCCGCGTCGAGTCCACCCGGACCGCCCCGGGCATCATCGAACACGGCAGCCCGTTCCTCGAAATCGACCTGGCCGCCACCGCGTCCCCGGAGGCCGTCGCTCGGGTGGCCGCCCTGCTCGACGCGGCCGGGGCCACCACGCGCGTAGTCGGGGACGAAAGCGCCGTGCTGTGGGGCAAGTTGGCCTTCCTCGCCCCCTTCGCGCTCCTCACCACCCGCTACCGCCTGCCGATCGGCGCAATCCGCTCCGAACGGCGTGAGGAACTGACGGCGTTGGTAGCGGAGACCAGCGCCGTCATCAGGGCGGTCGGTGGCCCGGGAGACGCCGCCCAGGTGCTGTCGCGCTACGACGCGTTTCCCGCGGGCAGCAAGTCTTCGATGCTGCGCGACGCGGAAGCGGGCCGGCCCCTGGAACTCGACGCGATCGGGGGAGCACTGCTGCGGGCGGCAGAGCAACTCGGCATCCAGGTACCGCTCATGACACGTCTCGTGAGCGAACTCAAGGGTGACTGACAAAGGGTGACTGACAAAGGGTGACTGACAAGGGGTGACTGACAAGGGGTGACTGACAAGGGGGCAGAGAGTCGGAGGGACCTGCCTCTGCCAAGCGCGGAGGGGTCGGTCATGAGCACCGGTGGCTGCCGCTGTAGCAGGGGGTGTAGTGGGGGGTGTAGTAGGGGTCCGGCTTGGGCGGCGGATCCGGGTGGGCTCGGTGGTAACTGTGCTGACCGACGACGAGCAGCACAGCTACCGCGCCGGCGGTGAGAAACTGCAGGACCGGGGTGCAGGGGGCGAGCGACACGGTCGCGATGACGGCGAGCAGCAGGGCGGCGGCAAGAAAGTAGTCGAGCAACCTGATCTCGGCGAGACCCGACACAGTGGTGCTGGTCTGCCTGCCCTGGTCGGCCCAGTCCGCCATCGGAACCGTCCGGCCTGAGATGATCAGCCTGTCGCCGTGAAGTCAGGCTCCCGCCCCAAGGGGCCGGCCCGGCCCTGAATCACCTAGTCACGGAACCCACCTGGGTCAGGTGATCCGGGGCCGGCCCCTGGCCTCAGCCTCAACCGCTCCACAGCGGCCCAGCGTCCGCTGCCACTCAACGTCCGCCGTCAGCGGCTGTGGTGGCGAACGGTGCGCTGGACAGGAACCTTGGACAGCCGGTTGGGGCGATGGGGCGACGGGTTTCGCCTGGCGGGCGCTGAAGGTGCGAGCGCGAGCAGGAGCACGAAAGTGATGACCGCGACGAGGATGAGCGCCGTAAAGAGCGTCATGTTGCTTCCTTCCGTCGATTTCTGACGGGCTCTCACTACACCTGGTAACCAATATGACGCGACGCAAACACGGTGCGTATACGTTTCTTCGGGGTGAGGTGGCGAGGGGACCCGAGAAACTCGATTGCTGAGGCCCCCGGCTGCGTCGAGAATCCCCGGATGAGCGATGACGCGCGGACGGACTTTTCCATCAAGCCCACCCTCGTCGGCGAGAGGGTGCTCCTGCGCCCGTTCCGCATGGACCAGACGGACGACTCCGCCCTGCGCTCGCTGCTTCGGGACCCGGAGGTGGGCCGGCTGACCGGCAGTAGCCACGGGTCGGCAGACCATGAAACCTGGGACGAGGCCGCCGAGGCGCGGATGCAAGCGTGGTACAGCACCCGCCACGAGCAGACGGACCGCCTGGACCTGGCCGTCGTCGAGCGCGCGACCGGCGTCTGTGTGGGCGAGGTGGTGCTCAACGAGTGGGACAGCGGCAATCGCAGCTGCAACTTCCGGATCGCGTTTGCGCCGGCAGGCCAGGGGCGTGGTCTGGGGACCGAAGCGGTGCGGTTGATCGTAGGACATGGCTTCGAGCGCCTCGGTCTCCACCGGATCTCGCTCGGGGTGTACGCCTTCAACCCGCGTGCCCAACGCGCTTATGAGAAAGCGGGGTTCGTGGTGGAAGGCGTTCGGCGAGACGTGCTGCTGCATGAGGGCGAATGGGTGGACGAGATCGTGATGTCGGTTCTCCCCCCCGAGTGGAGGCGTCATCGCGGCCACCCCGAAGCGGCTTTCCGCGGCGAGTGAGTTTCGAGAGCTTGGAGAGCTTCGAGTCGGAGCCGAGATGCCGCCGCGTACGTCGGTGTCGGTGTGGGTGTCGGTGTCGGCGCCCACCCCCGCTTGCTGCCCGACGGATGGTCGGAGCCTTGCGGCGAGCGGGGGATGGGCGCCGTCGGGCTTCAGGCCGGGACGAGGGCGTCGTCGTGCGGGCGTACTCCGCAAAGTTGGTGGCGGGCCGTGTGGAGAGCGGCATCGATGTCGCGGGTTCCGGTCAACACGCAGAGGGTGTAGATGGTGTCGTCCATCCGCCGCCGGACCTCGGCAGTGCCGTGCTCGGCGTGCAGGATGCGCAGCACGTCGTACTGGTCCATAAGGTTCCGCAGTACTGCGGGGTGGGCCATGAGCATCTGCTGTCGTCCTCCGGTTCACATCACATGGGCATGCGGCCGACCGACCTGCCGGCCGTCCGCGTTTGTCAGCCACGCGAGTACGCGAGTACGCGAGTACGCGCGTGCTCGCGTGGACGGCCGAGGCGGGAGCCAGGCGGGACCACACTCTGCGCGCGACCGGTGGACGCCGCCTGGAGCGTCGCCGCACTGAGGCCCGCACCCGGCCCGGGACAATGACCAGGGCGTACCCCG
The DNA here is from genome assembly GCF_040651795.1 of Streptomyces sp. NPDC048361. Classification (NCBI taxonomy): domain Bacteria; kingdom Bacillati; phylum Actinomycetota; class Actinomycetes; order Kitasatosporales; family Streptomycetaceae; genus Streptomyces; species Streptomyces sp. NPDC048361. Next base: position 169,122 of record NZ_JBEZKW010000004.1, on the reverse strand, counting down.
CGCCGACAGGCCCGACCGCCGTCTGTGACGGACGACGGCGGACGACGGCGGACGATGGGGGAAGGACGGGGAACGACGGCGGACGACAGTGGACGACGGTCAGCGAAGGGGCGTGAGGATGCCCGCATAAAGAGTCCATAAACAGAGGCGTCACAGGCGTGTGGGTCGGTACTCGCGGGGCATTCGATGGCTTGGAGGTTGATAACTATGGTTCCCCTGCTTCTCGTTCTCCTGCTGGCTCTGATCCTTTTCGGTGCGGGTTTCGCCCTGAAGGCCCTGTGGTGGATCGCGGTGATTGTGCTGGTCGTGTGGCTGGTCGGTTTCATCGCCCGCCCCAAGGGAGGTAGCGGCCGCTGGTACCGCTGGTAGCCGTTGGTACTTCTTTGAATGTGTGGTTCGCATGTGTGGGCTCCACACCGTGGAAAGCGGTGTGGAGCCCACACATGTGTGGTCGCCGGTGTGCGCCCCGGGATCACACGAGGAATCCCTGTCTGTACGAGTGAGAACAGGTGCAATTGCGAGCGACTTCTGGGGGTAGGCGCGTACGCAGTGGCCGTGGCGTCGGCCTGCTCGCAAGGGAAACCGCGCCTCCACCCAGGCCGCCGCCACGGCCCGCGCCGCGGGGCACGTCATGTTCCCCGCAGCGCACCCCGTCCGGCTCAGCGCAGGCGCCGCAGGAACACGGCGCTCACCCCGTTGGCGTCCATGGGGACGAGATCGCTCGCCGTGCTGTCGAACACCGCCGTACGTCCGGCCGCATCAACGCTGAAGTTCAACGTGAACGCGTTGGCCTGCGTCCCGTCCGACGCGACGTTGACGCGCTCCACCACTCCGGTGCGCAGATCGCGTACGAAGACGTCCTCGTTGCTGTCGTTGTGTCTCCGGGCACCAAGTCGCCGCACGTGGAGAGGAAGGCGACGACGTGGCCGTCAGCGCTGATCGTCGCCTGCCCCGACTCGCCCGTTCGCCTCGGTGCCGTCGGCAGCGACGCTCACCCGCTCGGTGTGCCCCCTGTGCCCGTCCGCTGCGGCGGACGCCGGCAGCGCGGCCGTTGCAGGTTCCCGGAAACGCCGCCGCCACGACGGCCGTGCGTCTTGAGTGGCGTGAGCAACTCCCCTTGCTGAAGCGGTGGTTGGAGTACTACTCGGTCCACTCAGTCAGAGAAAGCCAATCGTGAGGTGTTGCCACGGTCAATGGGGGCGGAGGGACGGACGGACCGGCGCCGGTGGACGGGCCGGTTCCGGTCGACGGACTGGCGTCGGCAGACGGCCGGACTCCAGGGGGACGGGCCGGTTCCAGTCGACGGACCGATTCCAGTTGCGCATCAGCCAGTGCGGAGCGGCGGGGTAGTAGACACCCATGAGTTGGCGACGGATAGCCGTGCACTCCGCAATCCTGTGCGTTCTGATGTTTTCCGTGCTCCTACCGATTGGGCGCCACCAGGGCCAGTCATGGCCGCAAGCGCTGCTGCTCCCCTCTTCGTGGTGACCACGAGGACGGGAATGCTCATCCTTTCCACGGATCGGCCGTCGAAGGATGACCGTTAGTACTCCAGCTGTAGATCGTGATCTTGCTGGTGGGGCCTGTAAGGGAACGGGCGCGGCCGCCGTTGATCATCGTCGGTGTGGACTGACGACGAGACGGTGGCCACTCCACAGCGTAGATCCTGCACGTTCACTGCCGGCCGGCATGCCGCCGGGCACCAGCAAGCGGTCCGGGCCTGCCCTCGGACCGGACCGCTCACCGAGTGCTACTCCTCGCTAGGCCGCTTGGCCCGCCGGGTGGAAGTTGATGCGTTCACGGATGACGGGGAAGCCGGCCTTGGCGAAGTTCGCGGCCATGGGGAAGTTGGCCTGGTCCGTCGCTCCGCTGACGAACTCTGCGCCCTGCTCGACGAGGAGGTGGGTGCACTCTGCGAGGAGGTCGTAGGCGTAGCCGCGACCGCGCTGTTCCGGGACGACTCCGATGAAGCCGATGGTCGGGCCGGAGGGGTTGTGGGCTGGGATGTGGATGCCGGCCAGGTCGCCCTCCGGCGTGTGTGCGATCTGCCACCATTCCCGTGGGGAGGGGCACCAGTGGAAGAAGTCGAGTTCCTCTTGGGCAGCCTGGTCGAGGCCGCCCTCCTCGATGGCCCTGAGCGCGTGGGCGTCCAGGGTGGCGGAGTGGATGCGGCGCAACGCGTCGAAGAACACGGTGTCGTCGGGTTCGGCGCTGAAGCGCAGGCGTCCGGGCCGCTCGGGCAGACCTCGCTCGGGGGTCCAGCGGTACAGGAAGCGTTCCACCAGGAGTTCGTACCCTGCGGCTCGCGCAGCGGCGAAGCGCGCCTCGGCTCCGGCGCGCAGGTCGGTCTTATCCCGCCAGCCGCCGGGCAGGTTGATCTCGAGTTCGACCTGCCAGGGAGCGGAGCGCAGGAGTTCGGCCCCGGCCTCCTCCTCGCCCTCGGCCATGTCGAACCAGTTGATGTTGACGGGCTCCGAGTCGTCGGGGCCGCCCCACCACGCACCGCGTGCGACGACCTCGCCGTCGCGCAGGGCGACGCGCTTCCAGTCGGGGCGGAACCGGGTACGCCGGTGGCCTTCACCGGCGCCGAGGGGGTCGGGGTGTGCGTCGAAAAGATGTGTGTCGCTCGCGGAGAGCGCGCGGATGACCGTATCGGTCATGGATTCCTCCGGGATGCAGGCTGCTTGGAGCGCTCCCGGTCAGAACTGACGAACTACGCCGGGACAGCGGAAGAGGGAGCGCTGGAAAGGTTGAACTGCACGGCACTCGCCTCCTTCCATCCATCTCAGAGCGTGAAGCCACACAGTACGTGATCTTCCGCGGGTCCGTCCACGGATTCCCGCGCCCCTTGAAGGAGGGGTTCACGGGACGATGCAGAGCGCTCTCAAAGTCCCGCGGGGCCGTAAGCGGACTGTAGTGCTCCAGCTGTGTGGATTGTGATCTTGCTGGTGGGGCCGTTACGGGAACAGATAGGCAGCCGTTGATCATCGTGGGTGTGTGGACTGACGACGAGACGGTGGCCACTGGTCACAGCATAAATCCCGCACGTTGGCGGGAGGCGTTTGAGGTGGCCATGGGGCGCATCGCGGGCCGGTTCGCCCGCTATGAATTTCGCCTACGGGCCGGGCGGTTGGTGCTGGGCCTGCTGTCGGACCTGCCGCGCAGGAACTGCTGGACGATCGCGGAGTGGGCCGGCGAGGCAACCCCGCACGGCATGCAGCACCTGCTGTGCCGGGCGTCCTGGAACGCCGATGCCGTCCGCGACGACGTCCGCGAATACGTCGTCGAGCACCTCCACGACGATGCAGCGGTACTGGTCGTCGACGAGACCGGCGACGTGGAGAAGGGCACCCACACCGTCGGGGTCCAACGCCAGTACACAGGCACCGCGGGACGGATCGAGAACTCCCAGGTCGCCGTCTACTCGTTTACGCCGGCGCCCGGGGACATGTGGCGGTGGACCGGGATGTACGTCCCGCGCTCCTGGACGGGCGACCCGGACCGCTGCCGGGCGGCAGGGCTCGGCGAGGAAACCGTCTTCGCGACCAAGCCGGAACTGGCCCGCACGATGATCGAACGGTTCATGGATGCCGGCCACCGCGTGGACTGGGTCACCGGTGACGAGGTCTAGGGCGGCAACCCGAATCTGCGATCCGCCCTGGAGGAACGCCGCATGGGCTATGTCCTCGCGGTGGCCTGCTCGGCCGAAGTGATCACCGGTGCGGGCACGTTCCGCGCCGATGCCCTGGCCCGGAAGGTGCCGAAGCGGGCCTGGCAGAAGCTCTCGGCCGGACGCGGCGCGAAGGGACAGCGGTTCTACGACTGGGCGATCATCGACCTGGCCGATCCCTGCCCGGGTCACCGCCAGCTGCTGATCCGCCGCAACCGCACCAGCGGCGAACTCGCCTACTACCGCTGCCACTCGCCGGATCCGGTGCCGCTGACGACGACGGTGCGGGTCGCGGGATCGAGATGGCGGGTCGAGGAGACCTTCCAGAGCGAGAAAGGGCTGACCGGCCTCGATGAGCACCAGGTCCGCCTCTACCCCTCCTGGATCCGCTGGGTCACCCTTGCGATGCTCGCCCACGCCTTCCTCGCGGTGGTCCGTGCGGACGAACACGCCCGACAGTCCACCTCTGACGACCTGATCCCGCTGTCCTGCAACGAGATCCAGCGCTTGTTCATCACCCTCGCCATCCGGCCTCTCCACGCTGCGGCCCACCGGCTCGGTCGGTCCGACTGGAGACGTCGCCATCAAAAGCGATCAAGCACCAGCCATTACCAGCGACAAGCCGCATCCCAGACATGAAGATCACGATCTACAGCTGGAGTATTAGTACTCCAGCAGTACTTCGTGGCTTGACCTGGGGAAACGTCGAGCGGTGGGAGTGTAGCGGGCAGGATGCCGTCACGGACTGCTTCTGCCCGCATGCCCCTCGAAGGAGTGCCCACGACGGCGATAGTGGCAGCAGCGGGCCACTGCTTGGCGTCGGCGGCGCCAGTGCGACCAGCTCAACGCATGGGTGCGGGTGCGAAGGTCTCGGGGTGCGTGAGCTGCCAGCAGTCGCCGCACTTCCGCCACGGTGAGCTCGATGACCACGGCAGCCTCACTGGCGGATCCCCTTTTTCGGCTGCTCGCGCGCTCATCGCCGCGAGGAACGTGTGGGCGAGCATGGCCAGGGTGATGTGTCGGTACCAGCCGACGTAGCGGCGGACTTCGTACTCGTCCAGGCCGCACTCGTTCTTCGCTGCCTGGAAACATTCCTCGATCGCCCACCGGGCGCCGGCGACCCGCACCAGTTCATCCACTCCGACATCCAACGGTGCGTATCCGAGGTAGTAGGCGATCTCGTCCGGCCGGCTCAGACTGCGCCGTGCCAGCGCCCACCGTCGACGGTTGAGCGCGCCGTCCTGGTGGTCGTACTCGGCCACTGGGCGCAACTGGACAGCCGCCCAGTCGTATTCACGCTGCCCCTTCGCGCCCGCGCCGCAGGAACGGCGTTCCCATGCCTGGTCGGGGGCCTGCTCGAAGGCCCTGTCGATGCGTGGGCCGGCCAGGGAGAACTGGGACTTGGGGACGGCCAGGACGTAGCGGACGCCGGATGTTTCCAGCATCCGGCGGAAGCGGTTGTCCTGTCCATAAGCGGCGTCTGCCGTGACCCAGGCGATCGGCAGGGGCGAGGACAGCGCCCTGCGGACGATCGTCGCCGCGAGGGCGTTCTTGGTGGCGAACTCTCTCTGCTCGGGGACCTTGGCCGCGCGGCAGCGGTCGCGGTCGTCGGTCCAGGACTTGGGCAGGTAGAGCTCGCGGTCCACCAGGGCGCGGCCAGCTGCGCTGGCGTAGGCGGCGAAGACGCCGATCTGGCAGTTCTCGGTGCGGCCTGCGGTGCCGGAGTACTGCCTTTGGGCGCCGGCGGAGGTGGTGCCCTTCTTCAGGAATCCGGTGTCGTCGATGATCAGTACCCCGCTGGGGCGGCCGAGGTGTTCGGCAACGTAGGTCTGCAGGTCGTCGCGGATGTGGTCGGGGTTCCAGCGGGCCCGGGAGAGCAGGTGCTGCAGTCCGTCCGGGGTGGCATGACCGGCGTGTTCGGCAAGTTGCCAGCTGTTCTTGCGGGCTACCGGGGCGAGCAGTGCGCGCACGTAGTCCCGCATGCGGCGGCGTGGTTCGACGCGGCCGAAGTGGTGCCCCATGGTGGTGAAGAGGTGGTCCAGGTCGCGGTCCCAGGTCTCGGCTGCCTGTTCGGTGATCACAACCCGAGGCTTCCCAGCTCGCAGGTCGGCCCTACCGTCGTGGGCACTCCTTCGAGGGGCATGCGGGCAGAAGCAGTCCGTGACGGCATCCTGCCCGCTACACTCCCACCGCTCGACGTTTCCCCAGGTCAAGCCACGAAGTACTGCTGGAGTATTAGACGGTCGGGCCACAGGAACGCGCGACGCGAAATCCCACATCGTCTACCTGGAACGTGGGGTGGCTGCGGCGTCGTGCCGAGACACGGCAGCTCCAGTGCTCGTCGAACCAGCCACCGCCGCGCAGCACCCTGTACGCGCCGTAGACCTCGGCGTCGTAGACGTCCCAGCACCAGTCCCACACGTTGCCGAGCATGTCGTACAGGCCCCAGGGGTTGGGTCGCTTGCCGCCCACGGAGTGGACCCGCTCGTCCGAGTTGCCGCGGTGCCAGGCGATCTCGTCCAGGGGGCCGTAGCGGGGACCGGTCGTGTCGGCACGGCAGGCGTGCTCCCATTCGGCTTCGGTCGGCAGCCGGTAGCCGTCGGCGGACGCGTCCCACTCGATGTCTTCGCCGTTGGCGTGGAGGTGATACGCCGGTGTGAGGCCCGCGCGTCGGGACAGGGCGTTGCAGAAGCGGACCGCGTCCCACCAGGACACGCTCTCCACGGGTAGGCCGTCCCCTTGGGCCGCGCTCGGCCGCTCGCCGGTGACCTGTGCGTACAGGGATTGGCTGACCGGGAACGCCGCGAGCTCGTACGGCGCGAGCTCGACCGACCAGCTGCGCTGCGTCCGCCGGTCCGACAGCGTTACCCGTCCCGGCGGGATGGCGATCGTCTTCACCGCAATTGCGTCCATGGCACATGATCGCATCGAGGCGAGTTCTGGAGGAAAGCGGGATCTGTGCCCACACACATGCGGGGCTCGTACCCATACGCATGTGGGGCTCGTATCCACTTTCCCCCGCCGGTAGTTCGCATAGACGGCCGGGGACCCGTAGGGGCGTGGCGAGCACCGTCTGCGCTGCGCATTCCCCCGCTGCGGCCCGCGCTGCGAGGTTCCTCCCGCCACCCCCGCGCCGCGAGCGCCCCCGCTGCGACGCTTTGCCGGCCCGGCCTACGGGGTATGTCCTGCGTGCGTAAGTGTGGCGGGGGGATGTCTTGGGGGCAGTAGTGCGCGAGGGTGCTGCGGGAGTGCATCACGATGGACGAGTACGTGTTGACGCTCGGGAAACCCGTGACGCGGGCGGCCCACCGCTCGGCACCCGGGGACCCTCCGACCCCTGCTGCGACAGCTGCGCCGCGAGCCGTGGCTGAGCTGGCGGTTCGTCAGGAACGTTGTGTAGTCCGGGTTTTGTCCGAGGGCCTTGATGACCTTGGGGGTGGCGGTTCACCACCACCTTCCGGCCGGGCGCATCGCTGCCGTCGTCGCGGGCTCCGTTGTCTACTTCTGGCTCTACCTCTACGCCTTCTGCCTGACCAATCAGCTGGCAGGTCTGCGCGAGGACCAGCTCAACAAGCCCTTCCGCCCGCTGGTGACGGGAGAGGCCACTCGGCGGGCCACCATTCGGCGCGCTGTGGTCACCTTCTTGGTCTTTCCCTTGGTGGGCTGGGCACTTGGGGTGTGGCAGTGGGCCCTGGTCTGGGAAGCCGTGACCCTGCTGCACAATCTGGGTGGCGCTCGGCGCTCGGCGCTGGGTGGTGAAGAACGCCGTCATCGGCCTCGGCATCCCCCTCATGCTCGGCCCCGCCCCGCTCACCGGGGAAGCCTGGCGCTGGGTGGTGACCCTGGCCGTGTCCGCCTTCTTCCTGATCCCCGTCCAGGATCTGCGCGACCTGCACGGCGACGCGGCCACCGGCCGCACGACGTTCCCCCTCGCCTTCGGAGAGCCCTTCACCCGCACATTCCTCTGCGTGGGCTTCGTGCTCCTCCCGTTCGCGGACCACTTCCTGATCATCCGTGCCTCGACCGGCGACGCCAAGGCATGGATCGCCGAAACCGTGACCGCGGCTCTGTGCTGGACCATCGCCTGGCGCGTCCCGCGACGCCGTAACTCCGCCTACGACCAGGGCACTTACCGGCGCTTCGAGTACTGGTACGCCGCCATCGTGGTCGCCGCGTCCATCACCTTGTGACCCTACGCAGGCCCAGGAGCCCAGAGATGACACGTGAACGCCGGACGCGCGACGGGGTCTCGATCGCGCCGGGTGCCCTGCCCCTGCTCGGACACACCCCGCGCCTCCTGTACGGCTCGCTGCCCTGGTTGATCCGGTGCGGGGGAGGGGACCCGGTCCAGCGGTTGAAGGTGGGTCCCCGCCCCGCCTACCTGATCTGCCGCCCGGACCTGGTACAGACCCTGCTCCTCTCCCACGCCTTCGACAAGGGCGGCCCCCTGCTCGACCGGGGCCGCGACCTCTTGGGCGACGACCTGGGGACCGCCACCGACGCCAACCACCGGCGCCAACGCCGCCTGATGCAGCCCGCTTTCGGCGCCGCCCGCATCGGTGGCTATGCCACCGTGATGGGCGAGGAGGCCGAGACTCTCGCCGAGTCCTGGCGACCTGCGGAGGAGGTCGATCTCCTGGCCGACCTGACCACCACCACGATGCGGGTCCTGATCCGCGCCCTGCTGCCCACCATCGATCCTCATGAGGCAGACCAACTCTCCACCCACATAAGGGTTTTGATCGCCGGTGTCTTCCTCCGCGCGGCCCTGCCCCACCCCTGGCTCCACCAGCTGCCCACCGCGAGCAACCGGCGCTTCAACGGTGCCCGTGACGCGGCGCGGGCCGCCGCGGACCACGTGGTCGCCGCGGCACGCAAGTCCCCTTCGGCGGGTGGGGCGTTGACCACGCTGCTGGCCGCGGAGGATGCCGCAGGGCCCGGGGTTCACCGACGAGGAGCTGCGCGACCAGGTCATCACCCTGCTGATCGCCGGCGCCGAAACCCCCGCCGCGACCGTGGCGTGGCTCTTCCACCTCGTGGCGCGGCACCCGCACGTCGAGGCCCGCCTCCACGCCGAGCTGGAAGACGTCCTGGCGGGCGCCACGGCGACCGCCGCCGACCTTCCGTCGCTGCCGTACACCCGCAACGTCCTGCTCGAAGTGCTGCGCCTGTACCCGCCGGCCCCGCTGCTGACCCGGGTGAGCACCGCCGAGATGGCTCTCGACGGGCACCGGTTCCCCGCGGGCACCGACTTCTTCTTCAGCGCCTACCAACTCCACCACGGCCCGAGCTTCCCCAACCCCGAACGCTTCGACCCCGATCGCTGGAACACTCCGCCCGGCCCGGCCACCCGCCACGCCTACATCCCGTTCAGCTCCGGACGCCGCAAGTGTCTTGGCGACACCTTCGCGCTGGCCGAGGGCACATCCTGATCAGCGCCATCGCGTCCCGCCGGCGACTGCTCCCGGCGCCGAAAAGCCGCGTACGTCCGCACGCCCGGCTCGCGCTCGCGCCGGCGGGGCTGCGCATGACCCCGGTGTCGCTGCGATCGCCACGGAGTCCGGCCACGACGTAAGGTTCGTCACCATGGACAGTGGGACAACCAGCGAGCGGCCACCGGACGTTCCCGGCACCGCCGGATACGGCGAGGCCGCCGAGGCCCTCGCCGCGCTGTACGAGAGCGTCACCTTCGAGGAGGTGCACCGCGAGGTACTTCAGCTGTTCCCCACCACACCGACCTCGGTACTGGACATCGGGGCGGGCAGCGGGCGGGACGCGGCGGCGCTGGCTGCCCTCGGACACGAGGTCGTGGCCGCGGAACCCACGGCCGAGCTGCGTGCTCTCGGCAGAACTCTCCACGCCGACCGGCAGATCGAATGGGTCGACGACGCACTTCCGGATCTGCCCGCTCTCACCGCACGGGGCCGCCGCTTCGGACTGATCCTGCTGACCGCCGTGTGGATGCACCTCGACGCACGGCAACGCGCTTCGGCCATGAGCCGCTTGGCCGGTCTCCTCGGTCACGACGGTCGAGTGATCCTCTCCCTGCGCCACGGCCCGGTTCCGGCCGGCCGCCGCATGTTCCCCGTCTCCGCGCTGGAGACGGTGGAGCTGGCCCGCTCACACGGACTGGACCTCGTCCACCGGGCCGAGCGCGAGGATCCCCATGGACGCCAGGGTGTGACCTGGAGCTATCTCTGCCTGCGCCCCGATGGGGATCGACACCTGTCCCAGTGAGCAGAAGGCCGACTCAGGCAGCCGGCTTGCGCCATACGGAGATGTGCTTCGTGGAGTCCTGGATGAACGGCGCCCCGTGCCAGTCCGCGACACGGCGTTCCAGGGCGAGCCCGGCGATCCGCGCCATCAGATCGAGCTCGGCCGGCCAGACGTATCGGTGCCGGGAGGTGTCGCCTCGGTAGTGGCCGCCGTCCCCGTCGCGGCTGTAGTGGTGGGAGACGAGCACCTGCTCGACCAGGTCGAAGGTGTCGAAGCCGAGATGCCGCTCGGACACGTCGAAGGGGACCGCGACCTGGCCGGGCGGCAGGAACCGCAGCGGCGGTACTCCCACCTCGATGACGAATCGGCCGCCCGGCGCCAGATGGCGTGCGGCGTTGCGGAAGCACTCGACCTGCTCGTCCTGGGTGAGCAGATTCGTGATCGTGTTGTAGACGAGGTACACCAGGGTGAATTCGCCGGGGACCACGGTGGTGGCCATGTCCCCGATGGTCACCGGAAGCGTGTCCTCGTCGATCTTGCGCCGCAGGGCCGCCGCCATGTGCTCGGACAACTCGATGCCGGCCAGGGGCACGCCGCGTTCACGGAGTGGGACGCCTACCCGTCCGGTCCCGATGGCGAACTCCAACGCCCGCCCGTCTCCGGCGAGTTCGGCGAGGAAGGTGAGGGTCGGGCCGAGTACGGCGGCCGAGGACATCTCGGTCTCCTCGGCGTCGTAGCGGTCGGCGGTCGCACGGGTCCACAGTTTGCTGCTGGTCACGACCGGCCACTGTGCCGCGTCCGGACTCACGCTGTCGAGGCAATTACTCTCCCCTCGCTGCCCCGCCCTTCCGCGGGGACGACATGGTCCGGCGGATGACATCGTTCCCGGAGGCGGCGGGGAATCCGGGGCGCCGCTTCACGGCTGGACCCGTACGCGGGCGAGCTCCTTGAGGGCCATCCGGGCCGCGGGCGTTCCTGCGGGGGTCTGCCAGTAGGGGTGCCCGGCGATGCGCCGGGAGAGGTCCTGGAGGCGTCGGCGGTGCGCGGCGGTACTGACGGCGGGTGCGGCGGTGGCGAGCTCCCAGTACGTGGCGTACCAGGCGGTCTGAGCCTCCACGAGGTCGCTGGGGAAGGCGCTGGGGTTCATGGCTCGATTAGATCGCATGTTCGATTTACGATGCAAAGCCGACCTGCCGCGTTGCGGGTGAGGTAGCCGTGACCGAGCGTGACGGTCCCTGGTGTGGCGGGGTGGGCAGTGATGTACTCGCCGGGGCGGGGCCGGCAGTGATGTAGTCGCTCACCCTGCCGCACGCCCGACTCGCTCGGCCGGAACCCGGGCTGACGGGTCCATCGCCTGCGCGGCCGCACATCGTCCCGCCCCCGGAATCCGGCGCCTTCCGCCGACTTCCGCCGTCGGCGGGACGGGGCTACTCCGTGCCTGGCTGAGGCAACCGCCGGGTGATCCGGTCGAAGAGGTCGGTCAGCGGCTCGCCGAGTTCCTGGCCGAACTCCGTCAGCCCGTAGGTGACTTGAGGCGGCGTCGTCGGCTCGACCTCGCGACGGATGAGGCCGTCCTTGAGCAGGGCGCGCAGGGTCTGGGACAGCATTTTCTCGCTGATGCCGCGGATGCTGTCGCGCAGCTCGAAAAATCGGAGGTCGTTGCTGCGCAGGGAGATCAGTACCCAGATGCCCCACCTGCTGGTCACATGGTCGACCACGGTGCGCGCGGGGCAGTCCGTGTGAAACACGTCATACCGGGGGCCCGTCTCGACCTGCGTCAGCTGCGCGCCTTCCGTCATGTCCGGAGCTTACCTCTGGGTATGTCCTTACGAAAAGTAAGCCTTCCTCCTAGCGTCAACGCCCTTGGTGCACAACGACTTGGTGCGCCACGGATGAGGAGCTGAACATGATTGTGGTGACTGGGGCGACCGGGAACGTGGGCCGGCCTTTGACGCAGGCGCTGGCCGAGGCGGGCGAGCAGGTGACGGCGGTGTCGCGACGCGCCGCAGCGATGCCGGACGGGGTTCGGCATCTGACGGCAGACCTCGCCGAGCCTGCGAGCCTGGCGCCCGCGCTGGACGGGGCGAAGGCGGTGTTCCTCCTGCTCTCCGGCGACCTGCACGCCTCCGACGCCCGGCCGGGCGACATCGTCGACCTCGCCGCGGCCCACGGCGTTCGCCGGGTCGTCCTGTTGTCCTCGCAGGGCGTGGCCACCAGGCCGCTCGGCCCGACGAGGGTCGCGATGCGCGCCCTGGAGGACAAACTGAGGGGGTCGGGTCTGGAGTGGGCGATCCTGCGGCCAGGTGGCTTCGCCTCCAACGCCTTCGTCTGGGCGGAGTCCGTCCGCTCGCACGGGGTGGTCGCCGCGCCCTTCGGCGACGTCGGGGTTCCGGTCGTCGACCCGACCGACATCGCCGACGTCGCGGCAGCCTGCCTGCTGGACGACCGGAACGCCGGCGGCGTCTACACCCTCACCGGTCCAGCCGTGGTGACGCCGCGTCATCAGACGGAGGCCATCGCCGCCGCACTCGGTACACCGGTGCGGTTCCATGAACTCAGCCGTGTTGAAGCCAAGGAGGCGATGACGCGCTTCGTACCGGCGGAACTCGCCGACGACACCCTGGACATCATCTCCGCACCCAACGCCGCGGAACTCGAGATCAGCCCGGACGTCGAACGCGTCCTCGGTCGTGCTCCGGGCTCGTTCGGAGACTGGGTGGCCCGCACCATCGACGCCTTCCGCCAGGACGGCGTCGCCCCCGCATAGGTCAGGCCGGCTCGGCGCGCTCGCGGCATGGGGCCAGTGCGTGCTCGGCGATGGCGTCGGCGTGCCGGATGAACTTGTTCCACGGGCCGGGTGTGCCGTTCCCTACCTGGGTGCCCCAGCGGGTGTGTTCCGTGGGAATCCCGATGACGTAGAGCCCGGTGTCGGGAACTCCGGTCCGATCGAGCGGGTGGAAGGGCACATCCGTGATCGCGACCCCGCCGGAGCGAAAAGCCTCCGATCCCGGCGCACCACGGCTGTTGACGAACTCGGTCCAGATCCCGCGTTCGAGCAGCCGCCGGGTGAGGGGCGAGGTGTCGGCGGCCACGTTCGGGATCGGGATGCGCGCGTCGATGACGATGTCGACCTCGGTGCGTGACCGGCCGACCTGGGGGGACTCCACGACGAAACGACCACACGCGGGCTCCGCGGTGAACCGGGCCTCCGGGCCGACCACGCGCAGCGCACCGCATTCCACCAGCGCCAACAGGGCACGCGCGCGGTGCAGGGGAGGGCCCGCCGCCAGGAACACCGTCGCCGGGGAGAACCATCGGACCAGATCGTGTTCGTGGGAGGACGCCTTCAGGCCGCCGTAGTCCACCAGCGAGCGGATCACGGAGCGGGCGTCGCGGATGACCTGGACCGCCGCTTTGAACGGGTCCAGGTAGTTGCCGCGCACCGTACGGTCGATGTCCGTGCGCAGGTGGCGTTCCAGCTCTCTGCGGAAGGCGTGCTGATCGGGAAAGTGCCGACCAGTGAAGGGGCGCCGCGACTCCTCGAAGTCGAAGTGCTCGTGTACGCCGATGCCGTGGCGCCCGGCGAGAACGCAGACGTCCGGATGGCCGTGCTCGGCGGTGGCGGAGACTTCGCGCAGGAACTCCGCCTCCGCCGCGGGGCCGCGAGCGCCGCGGAGCACGGTCGCGTGGTGGGCGAGGTCCATCTCGGCCACCAGCAGGGGAAAGACATCACGGCGGAAGTCGAGGGATCTTCGGTCCGCGCCTGCCAGCACCCTCTCCTCGGTGAACAGCAGGGGCTTGCGGATCGCGTCCGCCGGCCGCTGGTCGAAGCCGCGTGCCAACACCGGCATCCCACTGCGGGAGCCGGCCAGCATCACCGGCTCCGCCCCGCTGGGGTGATAGGTCACCGCGCCGTCGGCGGTCTCGGCGAACCGTCCGCCACGCCCGGCCGTCAGCGCCATGACGACGTCGTAGAAGGACAGGCCGAGCCCGATGATCCCCACCGTCGCGGTCGCCGGAACGGCGTCCAGCGGCATGTCGGCCGCCGAGTCACCCCGCATGTAATGAAGGTGCGGTCTCTCCCGGGCGAAGTCGTACAGTCGTTGTTCCGCGGGCCCCAGCTTCGGAAGGGTGTGGCCGGTGGCGAGCACGACCTTGTCGACGGCCAGGCTGCCGCCCTGCGCCAGGCACAGCACGTAACCCGCGCCGGCCGGCGCCAAGTCCTCGACGCGGTCCCGGAGTTGGTGGAGGTGGACACGTGGAGGGAGCGATCCGGCGACCGCGTCCAGGAGGTACTGCAAGTAGTGCCCGTACCGGGCGCGCGGCGCGTAGCCGTCCGGTCTCGCGGACGCCGGGTCCGCGGTGGCCCACCACTCGGCGAACGACGGGCCGGCGCCGGGGCGCGCGGGGCCACCGTCCGGCGCGCCCGAGAACATGGTGATCTCCCGCGCCGCGGTGTTCATCAGGAACCAGTCCGGCTGATCGGGCCGCCACACGCGGCCCCCCGCGAGCGTGTGCGCGTCGATCAGGAAGAGCTCGACCGGGCCGCCGGCCGGGCAGTCGAGGAGCCGGGCGGCGAGTCGTTCGAGCACGGCGAGCCCGCGAGGTCCGCTGCCGACCACGGCGATGCGGTACGCCAACACAACGGAGTCTGCGGCCATGTCCATCCGATCTCGCTTCCGAGGGCTCTGCCGTCAGGTCGGCTCAGGTCGAGTGCGGGTCCAGTACGTGTCCAGGCGTACGCCTCAGCCAGGCCCGTCAAGCAAGTGTCCGCACGCCGTGCGGTCGAGCTTGCCGTTCTCGCCGAGGGGAAGCGCGTCTACAAAGGTGATCACGCTGGGGATCATGTAGGTGGGAACGTGGTCCAAGAGGTGGGTACGTAGTTCGGCCGGTGTCACCTCCCGGCCGTCGGTGACGATGAGCGCGGCCAGCCGGGCCGTGCCGTTCGGGCCGGCGGTGCCCAGGACCGCACAGTCGCGTACGGCGCGGTGCGCGCGCAGTGCGGCCTCGATCTCGCCCGCCTCGATCCGGTGCCCGTTCACCTTCAACTGGGCGTCCGCGCGGCCGACATAGAACAGTTCGAGCCCTTCGGAGCGGGCCAGGTCGCCGGTGCGGAAGTAGCGTGCACGGGTGCCGTCGACGTCCAGCTCGACGAACCGGCGCCGGTTCTCCTCGGGATTGTTCACGTAGCCGACCGCGACCCCGGCCCCCGAGATGGCGATCTCTCCGACCCGCCCGGGAGCCACGGCGGCCCCCGCTTCGTCGACGAGGCGGACATCCAGGGTGTCGAGCGGGCGACCGATGGGGGTGTGCGCGGAGGGGCCGGACAGATCGTCCTCGGTGAGCCGCTTGAAAGTGGTGTGCACGGTTGCCTCGGTGATGCCGTACATGTTGACGAGCGGGACGTGCGGCTGATGCCGGATCCACCGCAGACACTGCTGCCGGTCGATGGCCTCACCGCCCAATACGACAGTTCGCAAAGGCAGTTGGGGCCACTCGCGCGCGGCGCAGGCGTCCATGAAACGGTGGAACAGCGAGGGGACCAGGTTCAGGACGCACACCCGCTCGGACCGGACCAGGTCGCACAGCCTGGCGGGGCTCCTCGCCTCCCGGCCACCCACCATCACGGCGCGGGCGCCGGTGAACAGCGGTGCCCAGAGTTCCCAGACGGAGAAATCGAAGCACAGGGAGTGGAACACGGTCCAGACGTCCGAGGCCTTGAACCGGAACAGCGGGGTGGCTGATTGCAGCAGCGACAGTACGCCGGCGTGGCTCACCGCCACGCCTTTGGGGCGGCCGGTGGACCCGGAGGTGTACAGGACGTAGGCCGTCGACGGGTCCAGGCCGGTCCGCGCACACCTCGGGAGCTCGGTCACCTGCCCGGTGGCGGGGTCGATGAACGCGGCCGCTCCCACGTCCGCGAGCACGAACTCCCGCCGGGCGGACGGCCATTGGGCGTCGACCGGTACATACGCGTAGCCCGCCTCCAGGACTGCCAGGATCGTCAGTACGGAGTCGATGTCACGCGTGACGCTCACCGCCACGGGCGTGGCGGGCGGATACCCGAGTGCGGTCAGCTTCGCGGCACGATCCACGACGTCGACAAGTAACTGACGATACGTCAGCGACCGCCCCCGCTCGCCGAGCGCGGCACCGTCGGGGTCCGAATCCGCCCGCGCGTACAGCAGTTCAGTGAGGCGGTCCATCAGGGCTGTCCCAGGCCGGCGCCGGTCTGGTTACCGTCGATGGAGCGGGCGTGGGCGGTCAGAGTCAGCTGACGGGGAGTGGGCGCGGCGAAGAAGTCGGCGAAGTCGATCTCCAGGCCCAGCCGTTGCTCCACCTGGATCTCGATCTCCACGGCCACCAGCGAGTCGCCGCCGAGCGTGAAGAAGTCGTCGTCTGGGCCGACGGGACCGTCGAGGACGGCACCCCAGATCTCACACATCTCCGGTACGTACTGGTCCGGTTCGCCGCTCATCCTCTGATCCCTTCGCTGATGTCGTGCACGGGCGCTGTCCCGGTGTCATTGGCGTGCCCGTCACCTGCATCCCCGTCACCTGCATCCCCGTCACCTGCATCCCCGTCACTCGCGTACCCGTAGGACAGGCTTCGGTCGAGGAAGTCCGTCAGCTGCACGTAGTCGCTGCTCAGGCCGGACCAGTCCGCACCCCGCATCCACACCTGAAGCACCATGCCGGCGGTGCCGACGCGCCAGTCCAAGGGGCTTCCCATCCGCGCCCACTGCTTCGCGCGGACGACGCCCGGCATCGCGACGACGTCACGGGTCGCCGGCGCCCGGAGCACGGTGCGGGCCTCCATCGGCGGCTGCCGCAGAAGGACCAAAGCACTGCCTTCGGCGGTCCGGGGCTCCGGCGGCGGGCCCCCGGCGGCGATCCGGACGGCGAGTGCGACCGGTTCGGCCAGCCCGACCAGCGGCATCAGTACCCCGAAGTAGCCGCCGAGACGGCCGTTGACCTCGATGATCTCGGGTCCTTCAGGCGCGAGCTTGATCTCGGTGTGGATCATACCGAGGGTGATGTCGAGGGCTCGGATCGCGCGGCTGGCCAGCGCTGTGACCTGCGCGGCCGTCGTGGGGCAGAGCGGTGCGGGGAAGACACAGCCGCTCTCGCGGACCGGTGGCGCCAGCGGCAGCCGGCCGCTGATCCCCAGGTGGACGATGTGTCCGTCATGCACGGCGCTCTCGACGGAGAGGAAGTTGGCGAGGTGCCGGGCAAGCGGCGCTCCGTCGGGGATGTAGCCCTCGGCGACATACTCGCGCGCCGGATCGAGCTGTGCGGCCGCCGTACGGTGGCTCTCCGGGCCTTCGAGGATCATGCACTGCTCGCTGCCCGCGCCGTTGCGTGGCTTGAGAACGACGGGGTACGCCCCTGGGCCGAAGGGGATGAGTTCGGCGCCGGGGCCCGACCACACGACGGGGACGTGCCCGACGCCGGCCTCGTTCAGGCGCCGCCGCTGGGCCGACTTGTCCCGCAGGAGGGCCGCGGTCCGTGGGGTGTGGTACGGCAGACCGAGCAACTCGGCGAGTCCGGCGGCGACCTCCAGGGCCGCGTCCGCGAACGTCACGACGCCGTCGACCGGGGTGTCCGCGAGCAGGGCGATCACCTCGGCCGGATCGTCGGACACGATGACCCGGCCCGCGCGCGCCAGGACGGTGCGGGCCTGCTCGTCGAGCGGACTCGACGTGCCGACGACGAACACCGGGCCGCCGTAGGGGGCGCACGCCCGTGCCGTCTCGGTCGGCGAGGCGGAACCCCCGGCAGCGTACGGAACGATGATCATCGGACCGACGGCGGTGACGGCGGTGACGATGGTGACGCCGACCGTGACGGCGAAGGTGGCGCTGGTGACGCCGACCGTGACGGCGATGCGGCCAACTCCGCCGCCGCGGCGGCTGCCGACGCCAGGACGGACTCCAGTGCGGCCGGGTCGTAGCCGCCCTGCGCGAAGTCGAACGACAGCTTGGTCGACGCATCCCCCGCCACCGCGGTCGCCATCAGCAGCGGGGTCCTCATATACGGAATCTCGACCCGAGCCGGATAGGGCTCCACCTGCGCGTCGGGCAGCTTGAGGGGGTTGGCCCGGGGATCCGAGACCGAGAAGTACATCCACGGCGTGGTGAACCGCTCGTCCAGGCGCGACGGGTCGAACGTCTCGCGGGCCCCCTCCCGCGACACATAGCGGCGAGTCGCCCACCACAGCGGCAGGGCGTGTCCGATCGACGTGGCCACCGAGTCGCGCACCCGGCCGAGTACGTCATGGATGCCGTCGTCGGGGTCGAGCGGGGTCCAGGCGCAGAGCTCGAAGGCGAAGTTGCCTATGAGCCGCCGGGTTTCCGCGCCCCGGCGACCGGATTCCATGAACACCACGCCGAGCCAGTCGTCGAGGAGGCCGTCGCGGAGGCCGTAGGTGAGAAGAGAGAGGTAGACCATGAAGGGGGTGGTGCGGGTGGCCGCCGTGATCTCCTTGAGGTGTTCGGAGAACGCGGCGGGCAGCTCGACCTCGACATGTGCGGAGGGCCCGGTCGTGAGTGGTGCGGGGGCGAGCTTGTCGCTCGGGCGCAGTGTCGGCGGATAGACACCGTGCTGATGGAACTGCTCGTTCCAGAACCGTACGGGTGCCGAGTCCGGGCCCAGGGCGTGGCGCTGCTTCTCGCTGTACGCCGCGTAACATGCCGCCGGGCCGCCTTGTCCGGTCGAGACCGAGGACGAGGTCGAGGAGGCGGACGAGGCCGAGGTCAGGGGGGCGGGGCCGGCCATCAGGCCGCTCAGCTCCTCGAACAGGAGCGTCTGGCTGATGCCGTCGCAGACGAGGTGTTCGAGGGTCAGGCCCAGGATGTTCCGCCGCTCCGAGATCTGGATGAGGAGTGCGGCCACCAGGGGGCCCGACGCGAGGTCGAACGGCCGGTCGCAGAAGGCTTCCAGAAGCGTCTGGGCGCGGCCGTCGCGCTCGTCACCGGAGGGCAGGTCGAGCAGCGACACCACCTCCAGCGGCCAGGACGCCTCGTCGTCGGGGCGTACCGCCATGGCCAGCGGGTCGTCGCCGACCGGGAAGTACATGCGCAGTGCGTCGTGCCGACGGGCCAGTGTCCCCAGTGCCGCCCGAAGCTTCGCGACGTCGAGAGGTCCGTCGATGACGTAGGCGGCACACACCGGCTGGGTGCGGCCGTCGTTCATCCGGCGGTTGAAGAGCAGACGGTGCTCCTGGGTCACCGAGCAACGGCTCGGATGTGTGTCGGGTCGCTGGGTCATGGCCGCACCTCACCGGTCTCGTCGTGATCCGAAGCGGTTTCCGCCGCGCCGGCCGTACCGCAGGCGGCACCGTGGTTGCGCGCGTGCTCGGCGCGGAGCCAGGCGTCGGTCTCCTCGACGACGGGGGACACCTCGTTCAGCGCCGCAGATATCCACGCCTCGGGGTGGGCGTCGTCGAAGCCGTCCAGTGTCTGCAGGCGCCAGTACCGCTCGAAGCTGAGCGTGCCGGGGGATATCTCCATGAAGCGGCGGGCGCGCCACTTTCCGCTGGCACTGAGCTGGCCGTGCCGGGCCAGCAGCGCGTCGACGGCGCACTCGACGGTGAGCCGGGCGCACAGGGTCGCGCTGTGCACGTCACCGGATGCGAGCTGCCCCTGGCTGGCGGCACGGTAGTTGCGGGCTTCGTGCAGCCAGTAGGCGACGCGCGCGGCCCGGAACGCGGAGGCCCGCAGGGTCTCCTGCCACGCATGGAGGGCCGGCTCACCATGCAGGGCGAGGGCATGCGTGATCCGGTCGAGGAAGTTGATCTCGTAGACCATGAACTGGCGTTCCTGCCCCTGCCCCAGCTCGAAGACCTGCCACGAGACCTTCCGCAGGAGCGCGCCGACCTGGTCCTCGGTCCAGTACTCGAGGTCGTGGTCGCGGCCCTCGATGGACACCTTCGCGTGCCGGATCCGCAGGGCGCCCTGTCCCACCAGCTCGGCCGCGTCCACCGGCGGCGTGAAGGGTTGGGGCGAGACGACGACGACATCGACGTCGCTGGCGACGTTGTCCCAGCCGCGGACGCGCGACCCGGTCAGGTAGACGGCTCGGCACCGCGCGGGCAGCAGATTCCGGCTGGACAGGGTCTCCAGCACCGGGTGGGGCGATGAGGTTGCGAGCATGCGCCTTCCTTACGTAGGGGGACGTGGTGCGGGTTCCTTACGTAGTGGGACAGGGTGCGGGCGTCGTACGGGGCTGGACCGGCGCCGTACGGCGGACGCGGTGACACGGCGCCCTGCGGTGCGGAGGCGTCGACACGGCGCATGCGGCGGACTCGGTGACGTCATCCGGTGTCCTGTGGTTCGGGTGTGGTGCCAGGTCGTTGCGCGGCGCCATGGGGTTTCCCCACGAGCGTGGTCACCCACTTGCGCAGTTCGGCGTCCTGCGTGGCCAGGGGCAGTGCGTGCAGTCCCGCCTCGCCGAGCGCCGAGATCAGTTCGGCCTCCTCGTAGCGCACCATCAGCCTCGGTACTTCCCCGAGGTAGGGGTCGAGTTCGACGTTTCCTCCGGAGCCGCGCTGCACACCGATCACGGCGTGCCCGCCAGGCCGCAGGATCCGGGCCACCTCGGCCGCCGCCAACGGCAGCTCCCGGTGCGGGACATGGACCCAGGCGGCGACGCACCACACGGCGTCCGCCACCGCGTCCCTCAGGGGCAGACGCGTCAAGTCGGCACAGAGCAAGGCGTGTTGACGCCGTCTGGCGAGACGCAGCATCGGCAGGGCGATGTCGACGCCGATGACGTGGACGCCGTCGCGGGTGAGGGCGGGCAGGTCCCGTCCCGTTCCGCAGCCGAGGTCGAGCAGGGTCCCCCCGGCGGGCACACTGCCCGACAGCCAGGCCGCGGCAGGAAGGAGTCCCGGGCGGGTCGACGGGTTGGCCCGGTCGTAGGCGTCGGCCAGCCGCTCGTCGTACCAGGACCGTACGCCGGTCATGCGTCCACGTCGACGGAGAGTCCGGCACCGTGGAGGGCCGCGACGAGGCCCTCGGGAACGCGGAAGTCGACCGTGGGGATGAAGACGCGGTCTCCGACGGTGACGAGATCCCCGTCGTCGAGGGACAGCAGCCGGATCGGATGCTCGACGTCGGCCGCCCGCGTCCCGGCGGGCAGTTGTCGTGCCGACCCCTGTACGGGCACGAGCCGTACGCACTCCCAGCTCACGAGGGGGCCCACGCGGTAGGCCGGCCGGGGCAGGACCGTGAGCGGATGCTCGTAACCGTAGGCGTCGGCGGCGGAGGCCACGATCGCGCGGACCTGCCCGGGGTGGTCGCGCAGGGCGATCTCCGTGGCGTGGGTGACGGTCTGCGCGATCCGCAGCCGGTCCGCCTGCGCGGGAGTGACCTGGACGTCCTCCTCGGGGCCGGGCGCGGGCTCCAGACGGTCGAGCGACTCCGTCAGGCTCGCGGGCAGACCGGCGAGGCCGCGGATGCGGGTGAGGCAGCCGCGCAGGAAGGGGAGAAGACCGCCGTGGTCCAGGAGCGTGTGGATCCGTGCGACGTTGGTGACCTGGGGCAGCAGCACGTGCAGGTCGTTGACGGACTTGAGGTCCAGCATGCAGTCGCCCGCGGCGTTGCCGAAGACGGCGGCGATGTCGTCCTCGGGGAGAAAGCGTCCTTTGCGGTGCCGGCCGAGCGGCATCGTCCCGCAGTGGCGTACCGAGTACGCCCCGATGTGGAAGTCGACCGCGGCCCGGTCACGTTCGAGCCGTACCACTCTGACCTGGCCGTAGAGCTCGCCGGACGCCGACTTCTTGAACCAGGGCAGTTCCCACGGGGCGTAGACGTAGTCCATCGCGAGCAGGGTCTCCGACAGCGTCCAGGCGTCGTCGGCGCTGGGCACCCACAGGTCGACGTCGCCCACGTCCCGCATCCGCGGATCCCGGTAGCTCTGCCGGATGCTGCAGCCCTTCATGGGTGACCACTCGATGCCGGACGCGCCCGCTGCGGCCGCGACGGCGTCGAGGAGCGCGGGGATGGTCGCCATCCGGCGGTCCGCGGCTTCGCGCTCGTCGTCGACGAGCGCGAGGAACTTCTCGCCCGCTGCCGACGGAGGGCCTTCCTTGAGGCGGCACCGTGCGGAGCCGGCCACTTTCTGGGCGACCACCAGGGAGGCCAGTGCGGCGAGTTGGTCGGCGCAGCGCTCCACCGCCGCCACTGCGGACCGGGGCGGCAGCATCATGAGACCGATGTCGGCGGCGTCCTGCCAGGTGGGATTCACAGAAATCTCCCTTCTGCCCGCACGACGGCGGACTCGATCTCCTCGGCGGCGCGGACGCAGGTCTCGGTCGGCAGATTGTCGACGTTCACACGGATTCCGCAGGACAGCGCGAAGTCCCCGCCGGGAGACACCTGAACGGCTCTGCCGGCCAGTTCCTCGGTGACGTACCGCATGCCTGTCTCACCGAGGGCCGGGTGCACGATCGACAGATTGGGGCCTTCGCCCTCGACGGCGTACTTCGCGCAGTCGCCCAGCGCTTCGACGAAGGCGAGCCGGTTGCGCTGGACCATGGCGCGGCGCCAGTCGACGAGTTCATCGAAGCCGCCGCCCCGCAGGAAACGCAGCCATGTGTCCTGCCACAACGCCGCCGGTGAGGCACCGCGCAGCTCCGGCGCCAGACGGGCGTAGGCGTCGTCCGCGACGGCCCATCCCAGGCGTGCGCCGGGCCCGCCGATCTTGTGGAGTCCCGACACATAGGCGACGCCGTCGAGCTTCGCGGCCGGGGGAGCGGCCGGGGGAGCCATCCACGCGTAACTCAGGTTCTGCACCACGGTGACACCCGGCGCGGCTTCGGCGAGCCGGCGCAGCTGCGTATCGGTGAGCGAATCGCCCAGTGGGGACCGGAAGGGGGAGGTGACCCACACGGCGCACCCGTCGTGGACCGCTTGGGGCAGCGCGTCCCACGTCTCGCAGCGGTAGGTGAGACCCAACTGGCGCAGTGAGATCGGCACCCCGGAGAATGTAGGCGTCTCCAGTACGGTGCAGCAGTGCGGCGCGACCAGGCCCCGTACCGCCGACCGGACACCCGTGGTGATGACGAGCTTGTCGACGGGGGCCTGTTCCCTGTCGGCCAGCCACTCGCGCAGCGCGACATTTCCTGAGTGTGGCGCTCCCCGGGCGGGCGATCCGTCGGCGGCGGCTTCCGCCAGGCACGTGGTGAACCGCCGGGCGAGGGCCTCGGGCCACGGTCCCGGCGCGCCGCGCAGATCCAGTGACGCGGCCGGGCCGCTCATGTGGGCGGCCGGGGCAGAAAGGTGAGAGCGACCAGGATCATGTGCCGCTCCCAGGGCGATACGAAGAGCCCGGCACGGGCCAGCGCCGCCACCACCAGCTCACCGGAGCGCTCGGACCAGCTCGCGGTATCGAGCAGGACGTTGAGGGCCCGCACCAGCTCGGCTCCCACCACACCGGCCTGCGTGAACGGCGCGGACAGACGTGGTGGGGCCGACCGCAGCAGATCGGCGAGGGGGTGCAGCCGCGAGCGGAGGTCGCCCGGCAGATCCGCGGCCTTCACCTCAGCCAACTGCGTGGCCAGCGCCTTCGCACGGCGGCTCAGGTCGGCCATCAGGTCCTCGGAACCCGCGAGCGCGAGCAGCGCGTCGAGCGACAACACGGTGGTGATCCGCACGATGGTGCGGCACACGATGTCGTAGGGGTGCGGCTCGTCGGCGGGGCAGCGCATGCCGCGCAGATCACCGATGACGCCGTGATCCACCCGCGCGCCCGGATCCAGACGGTGCACGGCGTCCGGGCCGAACAGGAGCGCGGCATCCCGGCCTGCGAGCTCGGGGTCCGGGGTGTGCAGCAGGGACATGCAACGATGCGCGATCGGGCTCGCCTCACGCAGGGCGTCGCAAGAACGTGTGCCGTGCTGGCTGGGCCCCTTGGCCTCGTCGAGGAGTGAGGGAACATCGTGGCCGGGCGGTCCCGCGAGCGCCACGGCGACATTCATGTCGAGCAGCGGCAGGGTGCGGCCCAGGGTCGACGTGACACGGGCGCGGCCGGCCTTGAACACATTGCCTTCGTACAGCGCGGCCATCGTCGCGTTGGTGGCGTCGACGACAGTGAAGGCGGCGACGTGCAGCTGACGGGCCGTCAAGAGCTCGGCCAGAGCGGGCCAGGCGCCGGTGATGAAGAGATCCGGAGTCAGGACCGCGATGCCCAGTCGCGGGGAGAGCGTGCCGCTCACCGATGGCGCCGGACGGGTGGGGTGCGGAAGCAAACGCTGGGCGCAGCGGCCTCGGCCCGAGAGTCGTACATGCGGATGGTGCCCTCCTGACCGAGGACCGGTGGAGCAGTCGGCGAGCCGACCGGCTGACGACAGCCGCTGGAATTCTGTGGAGTTTCGACTGGAGGTGTCAAGCACCGGCACCGACCCGAAAAGATGGCTGAATGCGGGTACAAGATGGCCGAACAACGACGGCTCCCGTTCAGAAGTTTGCTCCTAGCATGAGGCACTTCGCACGACGTGGTTCTCATTCGGACATCCGTCGGACGGTCCGGCGGGCGGCTCAACTGACACTTGTGTCCGCGGTGTTGGGACCTGCTCGGCCCTTGTGATCTCCCGGCCCCTGTGGGGTGCCCGGGGTCAGGTGCACGGCTCGACGTCCCTTTCTCAGGGTTCTCAGGGGGAAGCCATATGAAGCCTGGTTCTCGTGCTGCCTCCGCGGTGCGCGCACGCCCTGCCGCCGCGTTCGGGACGATCTTCTTCGTCAACTCCTTCGGCACGGCGCTGTACCTGTCGGTTTCGGTGCTGTATTTCACCCAGGTGGTCGGCTTCTCCGCGCACCGGCTCGGCGTGGGCCTGTCCGTCGCGGCCTTCGTCGGTCTGCTGGGGAGCGTTCCCGCCGGCACCCTGGTCGACCTGCGGGGTTCGAGCACGGTGCTCGTGGTGACGCACATCGTCCGCGCGGTCGCGTTCACGCTGTACTTCTTCACCCCGTCGTTCCCCGAGTTCATCGTCCTCGCCGCGATCATCGCGCTCGCCGACCGGACGGCACCGCCCGCGAGCCAGGCCCTCATGGCCGAACTGGTGCCGGACGACAAACGCGTACCGCTGATGGCCCGGCTGCGGGTGTGGGAGAACGTCGGCTTCGCCTCCGCGCTCGCCCTGTCCGCCCTGGTCGTGGGCGTCGACGGGCCGTCGGTGTACCGCGTCCTCGTGCTGGCCAACGCCCTCTCCTTCGTGGCCGTGGCGTTCGTGGCCTTCGCTCTCAACGGTCAGCGCCGCCCGAACGTCGACCCCGCCCGGGTGCGCAGCGCCCTGGCCGACCTGGTCCGGCGCGACCGGCGCTACCTGTATCTGAGCGGCGCGAACGCCATCCTGTCGATGAACGCGGCGCTGTTCGCCCTCGGGCTGCCCCTGTGGATCCTGACGCGCACGGATCTGCCGGGCTGGGCGGTCCCCCTCACCATGCTGGTCAACTCGGCGATCGTCATCGGCTTCCAGGTACGCCTGTCGAAGGGCGCCACAACCCTGCACGCCTACGGCGGGATGCTCGCCCGGTCGGGCATCGCCTTCGCGGCATCCCTCGTCATCCTCGCGCTGGTCACCGACCGTATGACGGTCGTGGTCTGGGCCGGCCTCGCGTGCGCCGTCGTGGTGTTCACCACCGGCGAGATGCAGCACGCCGTCGGCGCCTGGGGCAGCTCCCTCGAACTGGCACCCGCAACGGCGCGCGGCCAGTACCTCGCGGTGTTCAACCTGGGCCTCGGCATCCAGGAAGTGATCGGACCGGTCCTCGCCACGGTGCTTGTGACCTCCGGCACGATCGGGCTGCCCGTCGCCTGTGGCGTCTTCCTGATCGCCGGGGTGTTCGCCCGCCGGCTCCTCTCGGGACCGGAGCCGACTCCGGGGGCGGAACCCGCCGCCGCACCCGGCACCTCCCTCGGCGCAGTGGAGAGCGAGGAACCCGCATGACCGCCGAAGCCGCGACGGATCGGGCCCCCGCCACCCGCGACGACTGGCTGGCGAGCGCACCGTGGGGACCCGCGCTGCGCTCCGAGGCCCACGACACGGCCGCCGCGCTCAGCCGTCGGCGCGCAAGGAGCACCACCCATGTCGTCTGCCGCACCGGGGCCGTGGGCGACGCACTGCACTGGTCACCCGGATCGGTCGAGGCCCCCGCCGCGTTGCTCGCTTCGCTCGGTGACCGGTGCGTGCCCGGCCTGGCCGCCGCCCCGGACGATCCCCAACTCTCCCTGACTGCAAGCGTGTTGACAGGCGCCCTGGCTCTGGCTGCGCTCGGTGGAAGCGGGTGCTGGGAAGTGCGACCCGGCGGCGCACCCGCCCCGCTGCTGCCTGCGGACGGCGATCGGGCCGAGGTGCTCGCCGCGGTCCTCCTCGCAGCCGATGAGACGGCCGACGACGTGCTCGGCGCCCTGCGTGGCTGCCCGCGGCCGGTCCTGCGCAACGCGGTGCGCCGTGCGTACGTCGCCGCTCTCGCGCATCCCCAGCCGGCGCGGTCCCGGGTCGCGCTCAGGCAGGCGGGCACCGCGGCGGCGTCCCTGTGGCTGCTGCCCGACCTGGCGGACGCCTACCGCGACGCCGACTCGGCCGAGGTACGTCAGGTGCTGAGCGAAGCGCACCACCTGGTGGGCAAGAAGGCCCTGCCCGCTCCGGAACAGCGCGCCGTGACGCGGATCCGGCGCAGCACCCACCAGGGCCGGCTGCATCGCGTCGACGGGCTGATGGCCCAGTGGGCGGCGCTCGCGGTGGCGGCCCGCCCGATGGAGGGCGCGGCGATCGCGGTGAACGGCCGGCCGGTGGAGGGAGACGCGGGCAGGACAGGCGCGTACGCGGGCGTCGACACCGGCCTGCTCGGCGCCGCACTCGGGCCGACCGGGCAGCTGATAATCCGTGACGAGGCGGTGTCCGACGGCGCCGCCACCGTGGACCTGTGGCAGGCGCTACGGCGCCGCGGAGTGACGGGCGAAGTCGTCGGCGGGGACCGCTGGTCGTCGATGTGGCTCGTCGAACTGCCCGACGGCACCGCCGGCGCGCTCGACCACGAGGGCCGATGCATCCAGGTCGACGACGCGGCCTGCGGTGTCCTTCCGTCGGCACACAGACCCACGGACGACGAGCCGGCGGCGGCGCGCCTCGCGAAGGCGGGCGGCGGGCGGCGCGTCGACTGGGTGACACCGCAGGCCGGCGACTGCGAGGGCGCCGGCCTGCGGCTGCGGTTCCGGCCCCACGACGTCTTCGACGCCGAACGGCGGGGCGCGCACATGATCCGTGTGTGCGGGCTCCTCTACCGCCGCCAACGCCCCGACGTGGACGCCGAATCGTACTTCTCGGACCAGGACATCGCCCTCGCGCTCGACCGGCTCGGCATGGGTCTGGTCGACGGCGGTGTCCTCATCGCGGGCAGTGTGACCGACACGGACGACGGACGACGGCGCTACACCGACATGGACGTGTTCCAGCGGATGAGCGACGGCCGGCTTCGGCACTGCCACAGGTGGGGGCTGGGTGTAGGACCCGCCGTCGGCCTGCTGAGCGGTGTGGCGGCGGCCGGTGCCGAGACGGACGGTGGGTGGGTGTGACATGTACGTCCTGGGACATGTGATCAGCGCGCACGACTCCGGCGTGTTCCCGGAGATCGACCTGCGCCGCGGCGAGCACGCGATGACGGTGATGGTGCCCGACCTGCTCAGCTGCCACGACTGGGGCTACAGCAAGGCCTGGTCGATCGCCGGGGCGGGGGAGCGGTCGGACCTGGTTCTGGCCCACATGCTGGGAGACGCCGTCGTCCACTACGGGACCCGCTGGCGGGGCCTTGAACGCAAAAGCGGCTGGGCCTATCTGCGGATGGGCCTGGTGGCCCGCCGCTACGACGCCTTCTACGAGCACGCCGAGAGCCGGGGCTGGCGCTTCGCGGGACTGGCACGCGACAGCCGGCGCGGCTGGGCCCACACCATGGTCGAGTACTCCATCGACCAGTGGATCGCCGACCGCATGGACGTGGCGGAGCTGTTCGCCGCCGTACGAAATGCCGCCGACGACACGGCAGTCGACCTCGGCTGGGTGCACGAACTCATCGCACAGCACGTCATCACCCCGGCCCGCCCTGTCGAATGCCAGCCCTACCGCTACTGCGGTGCTCTCTCGCGCTCCCGGGAGCCGGACGAGCTGCATCTGCGGGGCCTCGCGGTCAAGTTCCAGATCGCCGAGTCGCCGGAGAGCATCGCATGGCTGCGCGGCTGGCTCCGCGAGATATGGGGGGCGGCCGGTGACGAGGAGATGCGGTCCGTCCTCACCTCCCTCTCGGCCGTGACGGCGGACCCCGTCGGCTTCGGCTACCCCGTCGAGATCGCGGCCTACGCGGAGCGGCTGCAACCCACCGCGCACCGCTGGGCGGGGCCCGACGGCACCGACCCGGTGCCGTCGGCAGACGCCCCCACGAAGGAGACGACCCATGGCTGACGAGTCCGGCGTTGGCCACGGGCCGGTATCGGCGGTCAACTCGCCCCGCATCACCACCCAGTTGAGAGCGATCGACTTCGACAGCACGGGTCTGCCCCCACGAGAGCTCGCCGACCGTATGGCGGCGGACAGCTTTCTCTACTTCCGCGGACTCCTGGATCGCGACACGGTCCAGGACGTCCGCAGGCGCGTGGTGAACCGGCTCCACCGCGTGTCCTGGCTCGCCCCGGACACCGACCCGATGCTCGCCGTCCCCGGCGCCACCGTCCACCACGACCGCGGGGTCATCGGGGACCGCAGGGTTCGCGACGCCGGGTGGCGCGAGGGCTACACCGCGGTGCAGTCGCTCGAAGCGCTGCACCGGCTCGCCCACAGCCCCGCCCTGGTCGAGGCTGTGGGCACGCTGTTCGGGACGCCCGTCCTCGTACACCCGCGCAAGATCGCCAGGATCTCGTATCCGGCCATCGACTTCCCGACGCCGCCGCACCAGGACGCGCTGTTCAACCAGACGCCCACCGATGTCGTCACCGCCTGGATTCCGCTCGGCGACTACTCCGAGGAGCAGGGCACCCTCAAAGTGCTGCGAGGCAGCGCCAACCTCGGCCTGCTGCCGGTGTCACCCGCCCATGGCCTCGGCGGCGAAGCCGTAGCTCTGCCCGACACCCATCAGGAGTGGATCGGGGACGACTATGAGTGCGGTGACGTGATGCTGTTCCACAGCCGCACCGTCCACACGACCACCCCGAACCGGGGCGATGTCCTGCGGCTCTCGATCGACTGCCGCTTCCAGTCGGCCGATGAGCCGGTGAAGCTCGCCGCGCTGCTGCCGCACGGGTTCTCCGCCGGTCAACTGCCCAGCTGGACCGAGCTGACCGAGGGCTGGTCCAACACCCGCTGGGTCGAACCGGACACCCCCGTCCAGGTACGGACCGTCACGACCGGCCCCTCGAGGGGCCCGGCGCGCCTGGTCCACGACCCGGCAGGCAGCACCGCGGGCGCGAACCCCGCCGCCCCCGACCGATGTCCGCGTGCGAGGACCCGATGACCATGCCGCTCGGAACACTCCCCGACAGCGCGGCCGCGCGCCTGGTCGGCGGCACACCTCTGGTGGAGCTCGCCGCGATCGGCGCCGGGCTGCCGCACCGCATCCTGGCCAAGTGCGAGTTCCTCAACCCGGCGGGTTCCGTCAAGGACCGGATCGGGCACCACATCATCCGCCGCGCCGAGGAGCGACACCTGCTCGTCCCCGGCGTGAGCACCCTGGTCGAGGCCACGGCCGGCAACACCGGTGTCGCCCTGGCCTGCGCCGCGGCGGGCCGCTACCGGGTCGTCGTGACGATGAGCAGCAAGATGGGCCCGGACAAGGAGGCGATGATGCGTGCTTGGGGAGCGGACGTGGTCCGCTGCCCCTACGACGTGCCGCCGACGAGCCCCGAGAGCTTCATCAACACCGCCCGGCGCATCGCCGACGAGACCCCGCACAGCTACTACGTCGACCAGTTCGCCAACCCCTGGAACCGCGAGGCGCACGAACTCACCACCGGCCCCGAGATCATCGCGCAGACCGGCGGCCAGGTCGCCGCGTTCGTCGCGGGAGCCGGCACCGGCGGCACGATCACCGGCGTGGCGCGCGCCCTGCGGGCGGCCGGCTCACCGGCCAGGGTGGTCCT
The DNA here is from genome assembly GCF_040651795.1 of Streptomyces sp. NPDC048361. Classification (NCBI taxonomy): domain Bacteria; kingdom Bacillati; phylum Actinomycetota; class Actinomycetes; order Kitasatosporales; family Streptomycetaceae; genus Streptomyces; species Streptomyces sp. NPDC048361. The sequence continues at coordinate 139,110 of NZ_JBEZKW010000004.1, read as the reverse complement.
CGCGGACCCGGCCGGAAGCATCCTGGCCGACCGGCTACGGGGCGGTCACGAGCCCGGCCGCGGATACGCCATCGAGGGCATCGGCGGCGACTTCGTACCCGACCTCCTGGACCTCCAACTCCTGGACGACGCCTACGAGGTGAGCGACGGCGAGTCCATCGCGATGTGCCTGCGCCTCCAGGCCGAGGAGGGGCTGTGGGTCGGCGGGTCGTCCGGCACCGCCGTGGCCGCCGCGCTGCGGCTCGCCGCCGAACTGCCCGGCCCGCGCTCGAACATCGTCGTCGTCCTCCCCGACAGCGGCTCCCGCTACTCCGCCACCCTCTTCGACCCGACGTGGCGCACCCACCGTGGATTCGGCCCCAAGGAGTCCGTCCGATGACCACTGCCGGCGATCGCCTCTCCAACGACCTCCGCACAGCGCGGGAATGCGCGGCGGACCTCGGCCTGAAGGACGGCGAAACGCTGATCCTCACTGGCTCGGCCACCCTGCCCTTCCCCACCCGCGGCGGAGACATCGACCTGGTCCTCGTGACCCCGGTCGAGGACCGCTACCTCGGCTTCGCGGGGAGCCGGGAGCGAGAACGGGAGACCGAGCAGGCAGCCAACGAGTTCGCCATCAGCTATGTGCAGCTCCCGAACGCCAAGGAGATGGACATCGAAGTGTGGCCGGAGCGCCGGCTCGTGACCGCGGCCGAGACGATCGGCGGCGAGATCCGCTCCATCGAGGAGGTCGAGGCCGACTTCACCCGGGTCGGCGGGCTCGACGTGAAAGTGGGGACCGACCTCTTCCACGCTCTGGGATGGGGCGTGCCCGTCGCCGGCGCCGACGCTTTCGGCCGGCTCCACGACCGGATCTCGTGGCCCGCGTACCAGGCCTTCAAGCGCGACGCCGCGCTCGTCAACGTACGGGACGCGACGAAGGGCATCCCCAGCAGCCTGCGGGACGAACGGCCCGACGAGGCGTATCTGAAGCTGTGCTGGGCGGCGGACAGCCTGGTCGACGCGATGATCTTCCACGCCGGTCACTCGCTCACGCGCTGGAAGTGGCGGCTGCGCTACCTCTCTCTGCTGCCGTCCTGGATCGACGACTGGTACCGCGAGATCCGGCTCCGTCCCGTCCTGGAGCCCGCTGATCTCCTTCGCCATGTCGACGTACTGAAGAAGACGTTCGCGACGTACGCCGGAACGCCGCCCGGCGACCTCGTACGAGCGGCCCATCCCGGCCGCACCGGAAACCAACCCGTCGCCTGATCGCACGCTGAAGGGGGAGTCTTCATGGACATCATCGGACACTTGGCGGTCATCGAGCACGCCGGTATCGAGGGCGCGGAGGTGTGGCAGGACGACGCGGTCCTCGCGCTGTTCCCGAACCTCGCGCACTGCCACGAGTGGGCGTACAGGACGCTCAGGAGCGCGGCACGGCAGCGAGCGGAGGGCGGGATCGAGCAGAGCCACACCGCGAAGCTCATAGAAGGCCACATCATCACCGACTGGGTCATCCACTTCGGCCCCAAGCTCACCCCCGAGGCCGAGCGGACGGGATGGGCCTACCAGGAGATGCACCTGGCGATCGAGCGGATGGACAGGTTCTTCGACCGGGCGCTCGCGATGGGACTCACCGACCGCGACCCGCGCGAGCACGACACCAGAGAGCACCTCGAACGCGACTTCGGCCACACATCGGTCGAGTGCGCGCTCGACTTCAGGGTTGGTGGCCAGGTGGCGAACAGCCCCCGCGAGACGGCCCTCAAACGCAGTCTGGCCAGGCTCGACGACCCGCTGTGGGCGGCGGGGCTCGTCAAGGACGTGCTTGCCGAAGCCGGCGGGTACACGAAGGAACCGGACGCGGTTCTGGCCCGGACCATGGCCGAGTACGGCTCGTGGGCCACGAGCATCGAGCATCCGGAGGACTTCGCCGCGCTGACCTTGTGTACGCGGTTCGACTGGAACTACGACCGCCGTACCGTGGACTACGTCCTCGACTTCCTGCACGGGATCGAACGCGATCTCGACGAGGGCCGGGCCGAGGAACTCGTCGACGAGGTGGTCGCGGCGATCGCAGACCCGAAGCGCATGGCTGCGGCGGTGTAGTCGTGGCGGTGATCGAAGGCATCGACGGGGCGAGCCACCTCAGTGGCAGGGTGCTGGACACCTTCCAGGAACGCCTGGTGGACATCTGGGCACGTGACGACTTCGGGCTCGCCGACCCGGCGGGCACCGCGGGCCTGATCCGCGGGCTCCTCGACGGACCGAGCTTCGCGCCGGCGGCCCACGCCCTGGTGGAACTGGGTATCCGCGCCACCTGGAACAAGGTGTTCGCGGAGCGGCGCGCGCAATTCCTGGCGGGCTGGCTCGCGCCACACCTGCAAGGCCGCGTGCTCGATGTCCTGGGCGGCGACTTCACGGTGCTGCGGGCCCTGGTGGACACCGGGCTCGCCGCCGCCGACGTCGTGGGCTGCGAACGCGCGGCCGCGTACACCACGGACTGGACGGCGCTGCCCTTCCCGGCCTACGACCTGGGGCCCGGGCTCACGCTCCCGGCCGGTGATTTCGACACCTTCCTCATCTGCACGGTGCTGCACCACGAGCCGGAGACGGAGGAGTTCCTCGCGTCGGTGGCCCGCCGGGGGGCCCGCCGGTGGATCGTCGTGGAGAACTGCCTCGACCCGGCGAACGACGAGGACTTCCACTTTTACGTCGACGAGTTCTTCAACCGCTGCCTCAACACGTTCGACGTGCCGTGCGTGCACCAGCACCGCACCGCGGAGCAATGGCGCGACCTGCTCTCCCGCTACGGCACCGTCGCACACGAGGAGACCCGCGGCGACGTGCCGGGCATGCCGTTCCCGTACACGCTGATGGTGCTCGACCGGTGACCGCGGCCCACGCGGCAGGTCACGGCGACGCGGTGGCGCCCAGCGGCCGGAACTATCTGGACCGGCTGGCCCGGGACGTCGTCGAGGAGTGCCGGCAAAACGGCCTCAAAGCCCCAACCGGCTTTCCGGGCACGGTGGTTGAGGCACCCTCCTTCACGGCGGCCTTCGAAGCGTACGAGTCGGGCGCCGACGCGCTCGCGGGCCTGCTCGGCACCACCTTCCAGCCCGCGCAGGCCTATCCGTCGATGGAGGCCTTCTGGAGCGACGCACACGCCCAGGAGACCGGCACGAGCCCCAACGCCTACTGGGACAGTTACGAGAACGGCGCCCGCCGCCGCGTCGAGGCCGACCTCGCCGACGCCTTCGGGACACAGCAGGCCGTGCTGGTCAACGCCGGCATGTCGGCGCTCGACGTCGCCGTCCGTGCCTCCGGCGTCGGGCCCGGCAACTCGGTCCTCGTCCACGACCGCATGTACTTCGAAACCCACGACCTGCTGACCCATGTGTTCGGCCCGTGGGGGATCGAGGCGGTCCACGCCGACCTGCGCGACGAAGGCGCCACGCGCCACGCGATCACCTCGCACCGCCCCAGGCTGGCCGTGGCCGAGCTGGCGTTGAACGGCCCGCGCTGCGACATACCCGTACTGGAGCCGCTGACCGAGTCGGGGATGCGATTGCTCCTCGACTTCTCCGCGCTCGGACACAGCGTGCGCCCGGCCGATCTCGTCGAGGGTGCCGACGTCGTCTACATCGAGTCCGGGATGAAGTACCTGACGCGGAAGACGGGCGTTGGTGTCGTATACGGCGAAGGCGCCTGGATGGACGACATTCGCGCGGGCGCCCGCCGCACCGGCCAACAGCTCCAGGGGCGCGCCCTGCACTGGATCCGCGGGGGTGAGATCCGGGCCTGCGCGCAACGAGCGGCCCTGCACGGGGCGCGGCGCCGCCTCTTCGTCGCCACCCTGCGAGAACACCTGCCGCAGGCTGCCGTGACGGACGCGCTGTCGGGCGCGGGCGCACGACGGGACCGCCTGGCCCGCGCCGTGCAGGACGGGGCCGACGGCTGCATGGTGTTCGTATGCCTCACCGACCCCGATGACCCGCGGGCCGAGACCCTGCACCGTGACGTCATCGCCCGCTGGGCGGCCGGGTTCGCAACCGACCGTGTGCGCGCCGGCTTCGGCTGGACCGCCACCACAGGGCGCTCCTACGGCCGTGACGCCCTCAACACCGGACTCGGCGAGTGCTTCATCCGGATCAGCGTGGGGATCGAGGACGAGGACGGCATCGTGGCCCAAGCACGCGGTCTTGCCCGCGCGGCCCGCGACGTACTCGGCGCTGCGGAGGACCGCTCGTGACGGAACGTCAAGGACGCGCATCCGCAGCGCCGAAGGAGCGCGCGACCGCCACGCCCCGGCTCCCCTGGCCCGAGCGGTTCCGCTCCCACGGCGCGGCGGCCAGTCCCGAAGACAGCCGTGACAGGCTGGTCGAGCTGGCGGGCGAGGCCTGGACCGTGACGCGGCTCCTCGCCGCGAGCACCCTCGATGTGGCCGAGTTCGAGGCGAAGCTGGCGCTCGCCGAGGCGGTGCACGCCGTCGTGGAGGTCGCCGCGAGCTGCGAGGAGCGGGCCGGCGAGCTGGGCGCCGCGCCGAAGCCGGGTCAACGGCTGGGCGCGGACAGGGCGGATGCGGCCGACCAGCGCGAGGTGCGGCTCGCCGCGGCGCTCGCGGCACCGCCAGGCCAACGGCTGGCGCGGCTGCCCCGGGAGTGGCTGCTCCCGCTGATCGCGATGTTCGAGGACCGGACCTTCGACGCGCTCCTGGACGGCCCGTCGGAGCGCGTGCGCCGCCGCGGCCTCAGCGACCTCAAGGACGCGTTCGGCTGGCTCGTCGAGACGGGCGAGCAGCTCGAACTCGCAGGCGGGCAGGAGCAGTTCGCCGATGCCGGGACGGCACCCGCCGAGGCCGGCCTCCATGCCTCTCCGCCGGCCGTGCGCACGGCCCGACGGCCCACGATGGGACGGCGGGACGAGCGGTTCGCGACGTTCGAGAACACGCGGGACTACCGCGGCGCGGCGGACTGGCACGACGCAGGATCGCCGTACGACAACGATCTGCTCGAACTGGTCCGCGTCAACCGGGACGAGATCGACGCCCTGGAAACCTTCGCCCTGGCCCTGTTCGACCTGGTGGCGGAGGCCGATTTGGAGTCACTGCGCCACCTCGCCCGGCTCACCTGGGACGAGGCGAGACACGCGGCCATCGGACAGGAACTCCTCCGCGAACGCTTCGGCGACCCCTACGCCCACGAGTGCAGCATGATCGGAATCCGGGTCCGCGGCCAGATGAACGGCTGGACCGCCTGGACGCAGATCACGGTCTTCGGCGAACTCGGCATCATCGGGCCCATGCGCGCCCTGGCACGCGAGGCCCACCGGCGCGGAGACGACCGGATCGCACACGCCTTCGGCTTCATCACCTCCGACGAGACCATGCATCTGCGGGACTCACGCCGGCTTCTGGAGCGCAACCATCCGTCCGGCGGGCTTGCCCGGGCCGCCGACGCGGCTCGGGAGGAGGCCGGACGGATCCTCGAAGGCCTCGGCCTGTACGACGCCGAGCACTTCGCCCAGCTGGACGAACGGCAGATCTTCGAGTTGCTCGGTGAGTAGCGCGGGCGGGCCCCGGGAGGGGAGCGGTCAGGCCGCGGCCGAGCCGGCTGCGGCGGAGCGGGAGTGGATGGCCGTGATCGAGCCGGGTGCGGCGGAGCGGGAGTGGTTGGCCGCGACTGAGGCGGGTGCGGCCCGGCGGGAGTGGTTGGCCGCGACGGAGCCGAGCGCGGGCGGGCGGGAGTGGTTGGCCGCCCTGCCCGGCTTCCAGTCCCACCACCGCTCGGTGCTGACCTGGCCGGCGCTCATCGAGGGTGCCGGCACGGAGCTGGCGGACGCCGTGCTGCACAGCGGGGCCCGGGTGCTCGCGTTCGGCGTGCCGTTCCCGGACACCCTCGTGGGCGACGTGGCACACGAGACCGTGACCGTCTGGACCGTCGACCCGGACGGGCGAACACCCGCGGCGAGCGCTACCCCGACGCCGGAGCAGTGGTCCCAGATGGTGGAGCTGTGGCGCGCGACCGGGATCACGGTGCTCGCGGGGAGCGCGCGGGACCACCCGTCCTGGACCCACGCCCTTTGCTTCAACCCACTCGACCCTCCCGGACATGTCGTCGCCACCGCATCCACTCAGCAACTTCCCCATCCCATAACCGAGTTGGGAGCACGGATCCTGATGTGTGCGGTCGCCACATCGCCCGACCACCGGAAGAAGGGTGCGGCCGCACAGTGCGTACGAGCACTCACCGCGGGGCGGCGCGCGGCCGCGCTTGTGGAGGCCGGATCGCAGTCGGCGCGCTTCTTCCAACATCTGGGCTGGCGACCCGACTCGGTCGCGCATCTCTACCGGTACGGCGCGTGAGCAAGGGGCCGTCGCGCGCCGCACCGGCCGGACGCATGGGCGCCCACCCACTCACCTGCTCACCCACCCACCACGAAGTGAGGGCACATGCGTCAACGGCTCAGCCTGAGCGGCGAGATCCCCCCGGCCTCCGTCGTCGAGGCGTTCGACGGCGTCGGGCTCATCCGCAGCGAGTACGTCATCCGGGCCGGCGGCCACTTCATCTCCGCCCGGCGCACACAGGACGCCCTGCGGGAGTACGTGGCGGCCGTCGCGCGGGCCGTGCCCGATCAGCCGATCTGGTACCGGACCAGCGAGATGACCTCGCAGGAGGCCAACACCCTGATCGGCGTCGACCGGACGTACACCGAGGCCGACTTCATGAAAGGCCGTCGCGGGGTGCGCCGGGCGCGGGAGACGCCCGAGGCATTCGAGACGGAGCTGCGTGTCGTGGCCGAGGTCGCGGCCGACCACCCCAACCTGCACGTGCTCGCCCCCTTCGTGCGGGACGCCGAGGACCTCGCCTTCGTCGCCGACACCCTGGACCGGTTGAACTGGCCCAACCGCTTCGGCACGATGGTGGAGATCCCGTCGGCTCTGTTCGACATCGAGGAGTTCGCGTCCCTCGGGGCCGACAACTTCCTTCTGGGCCTGAACGACCTGTCCTCGACGCTCACCGCCACGACCCGTGAATTCTGGGACATGAAGCTGCACCCGAGCGTGTGGTGGGCGATCGACCGGGTCGCCTCACTGGCCAAGGGCGCGTCCTGGGAGTGGGGGGTTGCGGGTAACTTGAGTCCCGCGGTGATCGAGCGCGCCGAGTTCGCCGACGTTCCGTATGTGAGCATGCACTACAGCGAACTGCCCAAACTCCTGGGCTGGGACGAGAATGCGCTGCCCGACATCGACCTCGTGGCCCGGACCAAGGCGTTCACCCGGGAACAGATCGCCCTGGCCGAGGAACGGGCGCTGCGCGAACGGCTCGGCCTCGATGCCGTGACACCCCGAACGGAAAGGCCCTGAAGCACGGTGACTGACTCCTCATACGGCTCGGACGTCCTGGCGCCGAAGGACTTCGATCCGTGGCCCGACCGCCAGGTCCACCTCGAATGGGGGGTGACCGGCGCGGCCCTGGCCGCCGAACGCGGCGACGCCGTGGCCGTCGTCGACGTGCTCTCCTTCTCGACGACGATGTCGATCGCCTGCGCCCGTGACTTCTCGTGCCTGGTGTACAGCGGCGCCGAAATCGCCGGGCTCGGCGGCCCCGAGGCGGCGGGCGTACGGCTTGGCGCACGGCCGCTGAGCAAGAAGCGCAGTACCGCGCCGGGCACGGTGTCGCTTTCGCCTGCCAGCATCCTGCGAGCGGAACCGGGCCAGCGCGTGCTGTTCACCTCGCTCAACGGCGCGGCAGTGGTGTCGGCCGCCGCCGCGGCGCCGGCCGTGGTCGTCGCGGGGCCGCGCAACGCCACGGCGGCCGCCGCGGTACTGGCCGGCCAGCTCGACGACGGCCTCGCGCGCCGCGTCACGGTCATCGCCTGCGGCGAGCAGTGGAGCTCGGTGTCGCCGGGCACCGGCGGCGTACGGCCGGGAGTGGAGGACTGGCTCGGCGCCGGGCTGGTCTGCCGCGAGCTGCGGGCGCTCGGCCTGGTTCTGTCGACCGAGGCCCGCATCGCGGCCGACGCCTGGGCCACCCCCGACGACCTGCGCGAATGTGTGTCCGCGCGTGAGCTGGTGGCCGCGGGCTTCACCGAGGACGTCGACCTGGCGCTGGCCGTGGACGCCGATGCCACCGTCCCCGTCCGCGAAGCCGGCGACCCGAGCGGCCGCCTGTTCGTCGGCCGCCCAAAATCCTCGTAAGAGACCGCCCGTCGGGCAGCGGACGGTCGCCGATGGCCGGCGGCCGATTCGCGCCAGAACATGCGGCCGGGGTGGCCGGGCCTGACGGGGGTCGCGTGGCGGAGGCTTTACGGGATCTCGTGGCCGGGCCCTACGGGATCGTGTGGCCGGCGGCGCTGAAGAGGCGGTACCACTCCTCCCGGGTCAGCGGAATCTCCGAACCCGCCGCTGACTCGGCGACCCGGCCCGGGTTGGTGGTGCCCAGAACCACCTGCATGTTCGCGGGGTGGCGGGTGATCCACGCGACGGCGATCCCGGTCGGAGTCACCTCGTATGTGGCGGCCAGTTCGTCGAGCACGGAGTTCAGCTCCGCGTAGTGCTCGAGGTCGCCGATGAAGACCCCGTCGAAGAACCCCTTCTGGAACGGCGACCAGGCCTGGAGGGTCATGCCGTGCACCCGCGCGTAGTCGAGCAGTCCGTTGTCACGGTCGAGCGACTGGTCGAGTCCGCCCATGTTGGCCGCGATCCCCGTGGCGATCAACGGGCAGTGCGTGATGCTGAGTTGGACCTGGTTGGCCACCAGTGGCTGCCGTACCGCGGTCTTGAGGAGTTCGACCTGGCCCGGGGTGTGGTTGGAGACCCCGAAGTTCACGACCTTCCCTGCCGCGTGCAGCTCGTCGAAGGCCGCCGCCACCTCTTCGGGCTCGACGAGGGTGTCGGGACGGTGCAGCAGAAGCATGTCGAGGTAGTCGGTGCCGAGGGCCGTCAGTGATTCGTCGACGGTGCGCACGATGTGCTCTCGGGAGAAGTCGAAGAAGCCGGGCCGGATGCCGACCTTGCTCTGGATGACGATCGACTCGCGCTCGGCGGCCGAGAGTTTGACGGCCTGCCCGAAGCGCTCCTCACACGCGTGGCGCGAGGGGCCGTAGATGTCTGCGTGGTCGAAGGTGTTCACGCCGACGTCGCGGGCGCTGCCGTAGAGCGTACGGATGTCCTCGTCCGACAGCTCGGCGATGCGCATCAGTCCCAGGACGATGTTGGAGGCGCGAAGCTCGGTCTGGGGAAAGGCGATGGTCTTCATGGGGCCATCCTGGATGATCGCGTCGTTTTGGATCAACTATCCACATCTGGATCAAGAGTCTAAGCTGGCGTGCGGCTCAGGGTCCGATGGGCGCGTCGAAGGGGCGGAGATGGTGTGGCGACGAGTGACGGCGGCGATGACTCGGCCGGTGCGGACGAGCACCTCATCCGCGAGGCCGAGAAGATCGCTGGTGCGCTGGGGCGTATGTTCCCCGGGCTGTGCGAAGTGGTGCTGCACGACCTGCGGGATCCGCGACACGCCATCCGGGCGATCGAGAACAACCTGTCGGGCCGCAGCGTCGGGGACTCCGTCACGGAGCTGGGCCTCGCGCGCATCGAGGACCCCGACTACCCGAGCGTGATCCAGAACTACCCGAACCGGTTCCCCGACGGACGCCCCGCCAAGAGCACGTCCATCGGGATCAAGAACGCGGCCGGACAGTACATCGCGGCGCTCTGCCTGAACCTCGACGTGTCGGTGCTCTCACCGATGACGCTCGCGTTGGCGAACCTCGTGGCCACCGAGCCCGACACCGAGCCCCATACCGGCAGCGGCACTGACGCCGACGCCGATCACCGCGAGCAGCCCCTGGAGACCCTGCGCGACCGCAACGCGCGCGCACTGCGCCGGGCCGTGGAAGCCATGGCCGCGGAGCGGGGGGCGACTCCCCGGTCGCTGGGACGCGAGGACAAGAAGGCGATGGTGCGGAGGCTGCATCAGGACGGCCATTTCGCCCCGCGCGACGCCGCCCAGACCATCGCGGACCTGCTCGGCGTCTCGCGGGCGACCGTCTACAACTACACCAGGCAAGCGGGCAAGTGATGAGTGCCGCAGGACCGACCTCCGACTCCCTGCCAGCGCCCAACCCCGCGCCCAACCCCGCACCCGCGCCCGCACCCGACTGCTCACTCCAGCTCCGGACTCGGCCTGCAAGGCCTGCACTTGGCCTCGCCTCCTGAAGAAGATGGACATCGACCTGTGAACACGCCCGATACGCCCGGCACTCCCGGCACGCTCGACGCTCCCGACAACAGTGCCGCGAACCCATCGGCGAACGCTCCAACACGCGCCGGTCGTAAGGATGTTGGCCCTCATACCCTCGCCGACCCCGATACGCCCTTCGCCGTCGTAGACGTAGCCAAGGTCCGGAGCAACATCGAGAGGCTGGCAACACGTGCAAAAACGTTGGGAGTTGCGCTGCGGCCCCATGTGAAGACGGCCAAGAGCCTGGACGTGGCCGCGCTCCTGCACCACGGCACGCCGGGCCCGGTGACCGTCTCCACCCTCGCCGAGGCTGAGGCGTTCGCCGACGGCGGCTACACCGACATCACGTATGCCGTCGGCATCGACCCTCACAAACTCCCGCGCGTACTGGCCCTGCTGCGCCGCGGAGTCACCCTCAGCGTTCTGCTCGACAGCGTCGAACAGGCCCAGTCCGTCGCCGAGGCATCCCGCCGGGCCGGCGTTCCCATCCCCGCGCTGATCGAAATCGACTGCGACGGCCACCGCGGCGGCGTCACACCCGACGCACCCGAACTCGTCCGGATCGGCCGCGTTCTGCAGGCCGCGACCTGCCTGGCCGGCGTGCTGACCCACGCGGGGGAGTCGTACTTCGCCTACACCGACGACGAACTGCGACGGGCCGCGCGGAACGAACGGGACCGCGCCGTCGATGCCGCGGAGCGCCTGCGCGCGGCCGGCCTGCCCGCGAGGACCGTCAGCGTCGGCTCCACCCCCACCGCCCACGCGGCGGACGACCTCACCGGCGTCACCGAACTGCGCGCCGGCAACTACGTCTTCTTCGACCTGGTGATGGCCGGCATCGGGGTCTGTCGCGTCGAGGACCTGGCTCTGTCGGTCGTCGTCACCGTCATCGGACACCGCCCCGACCACGGATGGATCATCACCGACGGCGGCTGGATGGCCATGTCCCGCGACCGCGGCACGTCCGCCCAGGCGCGTGACCAGGGGTACGGACTCGTCACCGACCTGGTCGGCGAGCTGGTCCCCGGGCTGGTCATGACGGCCGCAAGCCAGGAGCACGGCACGCTCACCGCCCGCGACGGAGCCCACCTGCCCGAGCTGCCCATCGGTACCCGTGTGCGCATCCTGCCCAACCACGCCTGCGCCACCGCCGCCCAACACCGCGGCTACCACGTCGTCGACAGCGCCTCCGGTACGGTCGCCGCACCGGGGATCCAGGACTTCTGGGAGCGCGTGGCCGGCTGGTGACCGGCCCGGACCGGGGTCCGCTCAGGGCTGCGAACGCCGGTCGGACGAGGAGGGTTCGGCGGGCCGATGGCGCCACGTGTAGGCCTGGTAGGCGACAACGCGATGGTCCTCCTGCTGCCCGTGGATCACGCCGAAGTCCGGCGGAAGTTCGCCGACGCGATTCCAGGCCTCCCCGGTACGGGGGTCGTCGCGGCGGGCGAGCGCGTAGACGATTTCCAGACGCAGGAGCTGCTCGTCCTCGTCCAGCAAGGAGACGAGGGCGTCGGTGACGGCGGCCGTCCGGTCGGCGCTGGCGCCCAGCGCGATGCCGGCCTGCCCCCGGACACCGGGGTCAGGATCCCGGATGAGGCCCAGCAGCGCTGCGCGGAACACCGGCGTGAGATGCGCGGCCAGCTCGACGGTGGTGGAACACCGAACCTCGGGGTCGGGATCGCGCGACAGGGCGAGCAGCGTGGCGGCGACGGCGTCGCTCGGCGGGCAGTCCCGTTCGTACGGGCGGGGAGCGTCCCCGACGAACAAGCCGGAAACCTGGCGGCGCACCCGTGGGTCGGGGTGGTCGGCGTACAACAATCCGATGGCCTCCTGGTCGGGGTACAGGTCGTCGCCGTAGACGTCCAGGAGCCGGGCCAGCACCATGCCATCCGGCTCGTCGAGGACCCAGGCGGCGAGAAACTCGGCGTCGTGCACGGTGTCCCGACGCTGGTTCCAGAACGCGTCCTGCCACCGGCTGTGTATGACATCGGCCAGGAGGACGCGGTGTACGGGGTCGGGGTGGTGACGAAGGGTCTTCAGCTCGGACCAGTCCTGCGGGTCACGGCGCCCGGCCAGGGCGTAGTGGCAATCGAACCAGTTGGCATGGAGCCCCTCGGCAACGTGGTACGGCACGGCGCGTGCCACCAGCTCCGCGACCGGCGTCCGGATGCCGAACCGTTGCTCCAGGGTGGTGAGGATGGCACTGTGGCCGGCCCGGACCGTGTGGCCTCCCAGACTCACCTCCTCGACCAGGGAGTACTCATCGGAAACGAGACGGCGGGTGGCCGCGCCCACGGCTCCGGTGCGCCGGCGCAGTTCTTCCTCCACGCCCGTCTCGCACCAGTGCCGCGCGAGGTCGAGCAGCCGCCGACGGGCGTCTTCGCCGTGCCGAGGCTGTATGTCATTGATGAACAGGGCGCTGACCAGCGCGGGTGAGCCGAGGTCGACGGCGCGCAGCAGCGGTGTGGTGCCGTCGGGGAGCGCCGCATCGGGGTCGGCGTCGCCGTTGGCCAGGGCTTCGGCGCTTTCGTGGTCGAAACCCGCCACGGCGATGCACAGCAGGGGGAGGCCGTCGGAGGTCCGGGCATTCGGGTCGGCGCCGGCGCGCAGAAGATCACGGACCGACCCGGCGTCCTTGGCATACAGGGCTGCCACGAGCCCGTCGGTCCGTTCAGGTCGCGCTGCCACCGCCATCCGCCCCCCTGGGTGATCCACCCCCATCCGTCCCCCCGGGTGATCCTCGGCCCGACCGTATAGAAGCCGGAAGCGGCGGGCACCTGAATTTCGAGGCACCATCGAAGCTTGGGGGCGGGCGCAGCGCCCCGCCGCCGACTTGTGCAGTGAACCGATAGGGCAGGGCTCAGGACGGGTAGGCAGGATCCATGATCACAATTGGGGTCGAAGAGGAGTACCTGTTGCTGGATCCGGCCACCGGGCACCCCGTGCCGATGTCCGAGGAGGTGCGTCGGTCCGCAGGGCTGGGGGAGCTGGCCGAGGAGGGGGAGGTGCAGCCGGAACTGCTACAGGCCCAGGTGGAGGTCGCCACTCCGGTGTGCGAGGAGCTGACGGAGGCGGCCGGCCACCTCCTGCGGCTGCGCCATGCGCTGAGTACCGCCGCCGAGCGCGCCGGCTGCCGGCTCGCCGCGACCGGCGCGGCTCCGGTGACCGGGCCCCAGGTGCCCGTGACGGGCGAGCGCCGCTACATGCAACTGCGCGATCAGGGCGGCCGCCTCGCCGAGGACTTGTTCATCAACGGGATGCACGTACACGTCGGGATGCCGGACAGGGACACCGGTGTGGCGGTGTTGAACCGCATCCGGCTGTGGCTGCCCACGCTCCTCGCGATGTCGGCGAACTCCCCGTTCTGGGAAGGGCACGACACCGCGTTCGCGAGCTGGCGCACACCGGTCTTCAGCCGGTGGGCGGTCAGCGGCCCGCCGCCGCACTTCGCGGACCTCGGCGACTACGAGCAGCGCATCGACGCGCTGCTCGCGTCGGAGACCATCGCCGACACCGGACAGCTGTACTGGCAGGCCCGGCTCTCCGAGCGCTTCCCCACGCTGGAAGTGCGCTGCATGGATGTCCAGCTCCGCGTCGACGACGCCGTCATGCTCGCCGGCATCGTCCGCGCCCTGGCCGCGACCGCGCTGCGGGAACACAAGGACGCCGCGCCCGAGCCCCAGTGCCAGCCCGAACTCCTCCAGGCCGCCATGTGGCACGCCGCACGCCACGGCCTCAACACCACGCTCCTCGACATCAAGGGCCGGCCCCACGCCGCTGGCGACGTCCTGTACCAACTCGCCGAACACATCAGGCACGCCCTCGACGAACACGGCGACAGCCGCCACGTCGAGCCCCTCATCCACCGCCTCCTGCGCGAGGGCACGGGAGCCGACCGGCAGCGCCACGTCCTGGAGCGCGGGGGCATGGCTTCGCTGATCGACTTCATCACGGAGGAAACCGCCGTCGGCACCGGCCAGGACAGCGACTGAACGACGCGGCGCCTCCGGTAATACGGCGCAGGAGTACGCAGGAGTACGCAGGAGTACGCACCGTACGCAGTCGTCCGCGGGCGTGAGCAGTCGCCCAGTCGTACGCGAGTGCAGGGGCCGCCGGCCGGAAACCCCGGCCGGCGGTCTGCGGGACGACGACCCGTACGGCGCGGGTTCCGCCGTGTGCCGGTTACGTGAAGAGGCGGTCCGCGCTGGTGGCCATGCGGTGGGTGGAGCTGTGCTTGCCCACCCAGTCACGGATGAGGCCGATGGCGTTGGCACACTTCCAGGTGTCGTCGTACTCACGCACACCCGTGAAGGCGCCGTAGCCCGCGATGATCCCGTCGACCCGGGCGTCACCGAGCAGCTTGTCCACGTACCAGGGGTCGTTGTACGTGGTCGTCCACGACAACGTTGCCGCGAGCCGCTTGGCCGAACGGTCCCCGGCGCCCTTCTTCAGCTCCGCGCACGTCTTGCGGTCGGGCTCCGTGCAGTTGCCGAAGCCGTTGGTGATGTCGGTGTCGCCGTAGTCCATGACCCGGCGGCCGTTGGGGAAACCGGAGCCGGACCGGTTGAAGGCACCCAGGACCTGGTCGCGGGTCCCGGTGGTCGTGATGCCCTCCAGCGGGCCGAGCTTGCCCTGGAGACTCTGCCAGCCCCTACCGCCCACATCCGGGGTGCTACCGCCGTGGTACTCGTAGAACCCGTACAGCACCTGGATTCCGGCAGCCGTCAGCCACTGTGCCTTGTCGCGCAGACCGGCGACGCTGCATGCCCGGTTGGGCGCTTCGCCGCAGTAGTTGGGGTCCTTGATGTCCAGCCAGACCAACGCGAGTTTGCGGCCTGCCTTGGCGTTGGAGACGATCCGGTCGATCATGCTGTCGAAGCTCGGGCCGTGCCGGGTCTCGCCGGCCGAGGAACAGTCGTGGTAGGCGCGCCATTCGTTCGGGTTGTACCAGGAGCAGACGTCGATCTCGATGCCGTTGGCGCCGTGCTTGAGCGCGGCATCGACGCCGTCCAGGGTGTCGACGCGGTGCGCGATGGCGTAGATGGCGTGCCGCTGGTCGGCCGCCGACGCCGGCGACGCCGCGCCGAGCACGGCGACTCCGGTGATCGCGCACAACGCGGTCAACAGCGCCAGCAGCCCCCGCAGTCCGGTGCTCTTGTAAAGATGAGCGGTCAAGAAACGTACCCCTTCACATGGTGGTGGGAGTGTCCCCCGTCGGCACGGCACCCGAGGTGACGTGCCGAACCACTAGATGAAGTACGTGCTCCCTACGTTGCTCGTGCGGGGACCCACATTCCCTCGGCAACGACCTTTGGCCGAAAGGGAGTTGTGCGGTTCGGTGCGCGGGTCCGGGGGAGGCGCGGCCGGGGCCGCACGTGCGCCGGCACCGCATCGGCCTTATGAGCCGTACTTGCCGAAGCCCGAGGTCCGCCACTGCCGCCCGTCAGGCAGGATGGCGAGGGCCTCGTAGCCGTCGAGCCCTTCCAGCCAGTCCCGGGCTCCATGGCCCCGGGCGACGGCGGCCGTGGCGTAGGTGTCGGTCATGGTCAGGCGTGGGCCGACGACAGTGAGGGAGGCGTACGCGGTGACGGGCGTGCCGGTGTGCGGGTCGAGGATGTGGGCGCCGCGTTCGGCGGTACCGGAGGTGGCGATGGCCAGATCGTCGTGGGCGGTGACGACGGTGGCGAGTGTCCCGGGGCGCAGGGGGTGGGCGATGCCGACGCGCCACGGGGCACAGCCGGCTGTCCGGCCGCGCAGCTGGAGGTCGCCGCCGCCGTTGACGCAGGTGTTGCGTGCGCCGGCCTCGTACAGGAGCTGCGACGCGGCCTCCGTGGCCCACCCTTTGACGAGTCCGGACGGGTCGAGGAGGCCGGCGGGGACGACGCTGAAGTAGCCGTCGCAGTCGTGGATCGCCTGCGCACACAGGGACAGGACTTCGTGGACTTCGGGCGGACAGTCGGCGAGGCGGATCTCACCGCGGTCGAGACGGCTGATGTGGCTGTCGGCCCGGTAGGTGGAGAAGACGGCGTCGACCCGGTGAAGGTGGCGCACGGCCTGGGCGAGGGCTCGGTGGATGGCGGGGGTGGGTCGGTCACGGATGTCGAAGGAGAACACGGTGCCCATGACCTGTTCGGCGTGGCGCAGCCCGTCGGCCCGAAGCGCCGTCTGCGGCCCGGCCCCCGAAGGAGCCGGGCGCGGCCCGTGCCCCGCCGCAGCCGCGTGTGGTCCTTGTCCCGTACGACCCGCCTGTGGTCCCTGGTCCGTACGAGCCGCGTGTGGTCCCTCGTCGGTACGAGCCATGTCAGGCACCGGCCTTGTCCAGTGCGCTCTGCAGGGACTGGATGTAGCCCTCGCTGGTGTAGCTCGCGCCGGACACGGCGTCGATCTGGGCGTTCTGCGCGCCGAGTGCCTCCTCGGTGAGGCGGGGCACGGCGCGGGCGGCTATCTCCTGGTCGCGACCGCGCTCCGAGGGCACCTGAAGGACGTGGACGGCGGTGAGGCGTCCCTTGGCGAGGGTGACGGACACCTGCACCGGACCGTACCGCGTGTCGATCACGTCACCGGTGAAGTCTCCGGTCCGGGTGCCGTCGGCCGGCGTATCCGAGGTCGAGGCGGCGGGCCTGGGCGCGGACACGGCCGGCGGGTGGCTCTGGTGGGGCTTGAGCGCGAGCAGCAGGATGACGCCCGCGGCGGTCGACAGGGTGGTGACGGCGACTCGGCGCACGACAGGTCTCCTCGGATTTGGGGCCGCGCTCAGAACGCGAAGGACTCGTGGTGGACGCGGCGGCGGTGCACACCCGCGCCGCTCAGGGCGTGCAGGGCCGCGTCGGCCATACCGGGCGGGCCGCACAGGTACACGTCCCGCTCCCGCAGGTCGGGTACGTAACGGAGCAGCGCCGCCGCCGTCAGCGGCATGCAGTGCGTGGCGGGCTCGTCGACCGAGTACAGGACACGGGCGCCGCGAGCGGCCGCGACGGCGTCGAGTTCGCCGCGCAGCGCGAGGTCTTCGGGGCGGCGGGCGCGGTAGATGAGGGTGATGTCACCCGGCAGTGTCTCCAGGAGCGCCCGCAGCGGGGTGATGCCGACGCCTCCGCCCAGGAGCAGGGTCTTGCTCGTGGTGCGGCGCGCCGCCGTGAAGCCGCCGTAGGGGCCTTCGGCCCAGACGCGGGTGCCGGGAGCCAGCCGGGCGAGTGCGGTGCTGTGGTCGCCTGCGGCCTTGACGGTGATGCGCAGATAGCGGGGGTGGGCGGGAGCGGAGAGCGAGTACGGGTTGGCGGCCCACCACAACCCCGGGGTCAGGAAGCGCCAGCGGAAGAACTGCCCTGGTTCCGCGCCGAGTTCATCGAGATGTTCGCCGGTGAGGTACACGGACACGACGCCGGGCGACTCGGCGCGGACCTCGGCGACGCGCATCCGGTGGCGTATCCCGCGGCGGACGGGGACGGCGAACCGGAACCATACGAGGAGCGCGGCCACCCCGAGATACAAGGCGTACCAGGCGAGCTGCGCCGAACCGTTGCCGACGAAGTCCGCGCCGTTGGAGAGCTGGTGCCCGAAGACCAGGAAGACCGCCAGGTACGTCGCGAAGTGGAGGTAGTGCCAGGTCTCGTAGCGAAGTCTGCGGCGCGCGGCGCGCGCGGAGACGATCCCGGTGCCCACCAGGAGGAGGAATCCGATGGTGCCCTTCAACAGGTCCGGATAGTGCAGTACGAGGGTGGTGGTCTGGCTCACCACGTCCGCGTGCGACGTGACGGCGTAACCCCAGATGATGAGCAGAGTGTGGGCGAGGGCCAGCGAGAGGGTGTAGCGGCCGCCCATGGCGTGCCAGCGGGCCAGCCGGTCGGTGCCGACACCCCGGTCGAGCACCGGGAGCCGCGCCATGAGGGCCAGCAGCACCGCACATGCGTACCCGGCGAGCAGGCCGGTGATGCGGCCGCCGTCCGTCAGCCACCCCTCGAGCCCGACGACCGCTGTGGTGTCGCTCCACCACAGCGCGACCACCGCGGCGGCTCCGCCCCACACGAGGACCTGCGCGGCGACGGGTATCCAGGCGGTGCCCCGCGGCGCGGCGTGGGGGACGCGTGTCACGGAGCGGGTGTCATAGGTGCCGGCAGCCATGTGGCCCCCTTCCCAGGGGACGGACCCATGAGGGCCGCCACCATGTCGGATGATGCGCGGCCAGCCTCACACCGGTACCTCTGAGTTCCCTCTGAAAGAGCGGCCCCGCGCCCGATCCACAGGTGATTCAGAGCAAACTCAGAGCCCTGCCGTCCACGCAGGCGGGGAGCCTGGGGGATGCTGGAGCCATCATGGAAAACCCTTCAGCGCCCGCCGTGCTCCGCAGACCCGATGGCACTCCCGTCCGTGTCCTCGTCGTCGACGACGAGCCGGACCTGACCGAGGTGCTGTCCGACGCGCTGCGCTCGGAGGGCTGGGACGTCCGCACCGCCGCCGACGGCACGAGCGCGCTCGGGACAGCGACCGCGTTCCGTCCCGACGCCGTGATCCTGGACTGGATGCTGCCCGACCTGGACGGGCTGGCCGTGCTGCGCCGGATGCGGGCCGGCCTGCCGGACGTCTGCGTCCTGTTCCTCACCGCGCGCGACTCCGTCGAGGACCGCGTAGCGGGCATCACGGCGGGCGGCGACGACTACGTCACCAAACCGTTCAGCCTCGAAGAGGTGCTGGCCCGGCTGCGCGGGCTGCTGCGCCGGGCCGGCATGGCCCGCGAGCCCGGCGGAAACCGCCTGGTCGTCGGCGATCTGGTGATGGACGAGGACGCGATGGAGGTCACCCGGGCGGGCCGGATCGTGGACCTGTCACGCACGGAGTTCGAGCTTCTGCGCTTCCTCATGCGCAATCCGCGGCGCGTACTGTCCAAGGACCAGATCCTCGACCGGGTCTGGTCGTACGACTTCGGGGGCCGCGCCCACATCGTCGAGCTGTACATCAGCTATCTGCGCAAGAAGATCGACGCCGACCGGCCGCAGCTGATCCACACGGTGCGCGGCGCGGGCTATGTGCTCAAGCCCGATCCCTCATGAAGCGGCCGCGACTGCCCCGCACCCTGCGTTCCCGACTGCCCCGCACCCTGCGTTCCCGGCTGACGGCGGGCCTCGTGCTGCTCCTGGCCCTGGCCTGCCTCGCGGTGGGTGTGACGACCGTACTCGCGCTCGAAGGGTTCCTCGTCAACCGCCTCGACCAGCAACTCAGCGCATCCGGCGGCCGGTTCGCGGCCAGTCTCGAACACGACGAGAAGCCCGACGCCGACAACCGGCCCGACACCCGCGGTCAGTCGAACGGCACGTTCGGCGCCCGGCTGTTGCGCGGCGAGGCCACCCAGGCGGCCGTGGTCCGCGCGCAGGCCGACGCCCCGGTGCCGCTCACGGCCCGGGACCGGGCGGCCCTGGCCGGGGTGCCGGTGGACGGGCGTGGCCACGACATCCGGCTGTCCACGCTGCGCCGCTACCGGGTCGTGGCGGTCGCGGGCGACGATGGTGACGTACTGATCACGGGTCTTCCGCTGGAGCCGGTGGAGGAGACCGTGCACCGCCTTGAGATGGTCGAGGCCATCGTGTTCGGCGCGACCCTCGCGGCCACCGGGGTCGCCGGAGCCCTGTGGGTACGCCTGTCGCTGCGGCCCCTGCAACGCGTCGCCGCCACCGCCACGGAGGTTACGCAACTGCCCCTGGCCAGCGGCGAGATCGAGATGCCGGCCCCCGTCCCCGACACCGATCCGCGCACGGAGATCGGTCAGGTGGGGGCGGCCCTCAACCGCATGCTGGGGCACGTGGGGGATGCCCTCGCCCGGCGGCAGGCGGGTGAGGAGAGGCTGCGCCACTTCGCCGCCGACGCCAGCCACGAACTGCGTACGCCCGTGTCCACCGTGCGGGCCCACGCCGAACTGGCCCTGCGCCACCCCGGCCCCGTGCCGGGCGCGGTGCGCCACTCGCTGGAGCGGATCCAGTCCGAGACGCAGCGCATGACCGGCCTCGTCGACGATCTGCTTCTGCTCGCCCGTCTCGACGCGGGTCGGCCGCTCGCGCGTGAGCCCGTCGATCTGACGCGGCTGGCGCTCGACGCGATCAGTGACGCCCGGGCCGCGGCCCCCGGCCATCGCTGGCTGCTCGACGTGCCGGAGCAGCCCGTCACGGTGACCGGCGACGAACACCGTCTCCACCAGGTCATCGCCAACCTGCTGGCCAATGCCCGAACCCACACCCCGGCCGGCACCGAAGTAACCTTGACGCTCGCCGAAATCCCGGACGGCACAACGGAGTTGAGCGTCACGGACACCGGCCCCGGCATCCCCGACGATCTCATGCCCGAGCTCTTCCAGCGCTTCACCCGGGCCGACCACCACCGAGCGAGAACGGCCGGCGGCACCGGCCTCGGACTGGCCATCGTCTCGGCAGTGATCGAGGCCCATCAGGGAACCGTGGACGTCACCAGCCGGCCCGGCCACACGTCCTTCCGTGTCACCCTGCCGCGGTGAGTGCACGTCCGGGTGTGTGCACGTCCGGGTGTGTGCACGTCCGACGGGGAGCCTCGCCCCTGGATGGGTTAATACCGGGCATATCGGCTGCCCTGCGGTCGTATAGGCGGTCACACCGTCTATTGATGGGAGATCACATATGAAGATCCGCACTCTTGCCGTGATGGCAGCCCTCGTGGCCGGCGCGACGCTGGGCGGCGCGGGCACGGCCCTGGCCGACTCGCACGCCGAGGGCGTTGCCGTTGGCTCCCCCGGAGTGGGGTCGGGCAACGTGGTCCAGATTCCGGTCCACGTTCAGGTCAACTTCTGCGGCAACTCGATCGGCGCCGCCGCGGCGCTGAACCCGGCGTTCGGCAACACCTGCGTCAACGGCTGACGCAACGGTGAACGAGCGGGCCGTCCTGGTGGCGGCCCGCTCGGCCGAGCGGCGCGGACCGAGTCGCGGGACGCGAGTGCTCCGCCCCGGGTGGTTCCTCCAGTGGTCGCTCAGGGCTGGATGTTCTCCAGGTCCTCCAGGAGCCCGGGGTGCTTCGGCTCCCAGCCGAGGGACTGCCGGGTATGGGCGCTGGACGACGGCTGGTCGCTCGCGAAGATCGGACCGATGGGGCCGTACGTCTGCGCCGGAACCGACTCGACCGGCAGCCCGAGGCGGCGGCCGATGACGTCGGCGATGTCCCGAACGCGGTCCCCCTCGTCGGCTACGGCGTGCCAGACGCTGCCGGGGTCTGCTTTTTCCAGTGCGAGCCGGAAGAGGACCGCCGCGTCGAGCGCGTGGACGGCCGGCCAGCGCTGGGTGCCGTCACCCGGGTAGCCGGACACCCCCGACCGGCGTGCGATGTCGGTTAGCAGACCCGCGAATCCGCCGGCTCCCTGGTTGTGCACCGTGCGCGGCAGGCGTACGGCCGTACTGCGGACCCCGCGCGCGGCGAGGCCGAGAACCGCCGTGACCGCCCGGCCGCGACCGCCGACCGGCCCGTCGGTGGGCAACGGATCGGCTTCGGTGGAGACACGGCCCGGAGTCCAGGGCGTACCCGAGACGGTCACGAACGGGCGGTCGCTGCCGACGAGTTCGTCGCCGAGGGCCGCGAGGGCGGCGCTCTCCTCGGACACGTTTCTCGCGAGAGCTTCGGGGCTGCTGAAGTCATTGCCGAAGGCCAGGTGGACCACCCCGTCGGCCTGGGCGACGCCGGACCGCAGGACGTCCAGATCGGCGAGGGCTCCCCGCAGAGGCTCGGCGCCCGCAGCCTCGGCGGCGCGGGCAGAGCCGTCCGAACGTGCGAGGGCCAGGACCGTATGGCCGCTGCCGAGCAGTTCGGCGACGACGGCGGACCCGATCAGGCCGGTGGCACCGGTGACGAAAACGCGCATGGAAATCCTCCACCAAGTGATGGGACTCTTGTCCCATCACAGTAGCAGGGTGATGGGACAAGAGTCCCATCGCTTATGCTGGGCCCATGGGCAGATGGGAACCGGGTGCGCGTGAGCGCCTCGTCGTGGCCGCGGTCGATCTCTTCACGGAGCAGGGCTACGACGCCACGACGGTCGCGCAGATCGCCGAGCGTGCCGGGGTCACGAAGAGCACGTTCTTCCGGCACTTCCCCGACAAGCGCGAGCTGTTGGTGGCCGGACAGGAGACGCTGAGCCGGCTGCTTTCCGAGGGGATCACCGAGGCCCCCGGTGGCGCCACCCCACTGGAGGCGGTCGCCGCCGGCCTCGTGCGGGCGTCAAGTGCGATGGGCCCGATGAACCGCGACCTCGCCCCGCGTGTGCAGGCGGCCATCGCGGCCTGCACCGAGTTGCAGGAGCGGGACGCCCTCAAGACCATCAGCCTCACCGCCGCGATGACGGCCGCCCTGGTCGAGCGCGGTCTGCCCGACCCGACGGCGGCCCTCGCGAGCGAGCTGGGCATCCTCGCCTTCAAGCGCGGGTTCGCCCAATGGTCCGGGGCTGAGCACGACGGCAAGGACGAACTGGCCGGATACGTTCTGGCGGCGCTGGACGAGCTGCGCGCGGTGAGCGCGTCGCTGGGCTGAGCCGGGGCCGATCCTGGTGGCCGGGACCGACCCCGGTAGCCGGGTTGACCGCGGTGGTCGGGGCCGATCCTGGTGGCCGGGTCGGACCCCGGTAGCCGGGTTGGCCGTGGTGGTCGGGCCGGGCCTGGTGGCCGCGTCGGCGCGGCACGGCTGCATCGCGATCAGGCTGTTCCGCGCCGTCAGGCACAGCCCCGTCGCCCGCCGGGCGCGGGACGCGACAGGCCGTGCGCGCGGGTACCTCGTCATTCCCCCGCGCCCCCCGTACCGTCAAGTCACCTACCGCGCCCTGCTGTTGCTCCCACGAGCTCCGTCTCCACACCACCGCACGGCCGGCGGGCCGAGTCGATGTCGTCATCGGAACAGGAGAGCACGTCCATGCGTCTCTACGCCCAGACCCCAGCGCGCCGAAGCCGTCAGCTCATCGCGGATCTGATCGGTCTGTTTCTGATCGCGGTCACGGTGGCGTTCGCCCTGGTCGTGCGGGACGCGATCCTGACACTCGCCGAGCCCGGGCGAAAGGCCCAGAGCGCGGGCGACAGCCTCGCCTCCAGTCTCGACGACGCAGGCAACGCGGCGTCCAAGGTCCCCTTCGTGGGCGGCTCGTTGAAGAAACCGCTCCAGTCCGCCGCCCACGCCGGCACCAGTCTCTCCGATGCCGGGCGGTCGCTGCAGGACACCGTGGGACACGTCGCCACGCTGACCACGGTCGCCCTGATCGTGCTCCCGACCGCGTTCATCCTGCTGCTGTGGCTCGTGCCCAGGGTGCGGTGGATCCGGCGCACCGCAACCACCCAGCACCTTCTGGACTCTCCCGGGGGCGCCGACCTCCTCGCCCTGCGGGCGCTCACCGGCCCGCAGCGACCGCTGGCAGCACTTCCCACTCCGCCGGGCGGCCTGGCCGACGCCTGGCGACGCGGGGACCCCGACGTCATCGCCGACCTTTCGGCACTCACGCTCCGTCGTGCGGGCCTCAGGCCGTGACGAACGGCCGAGGGGACCCTGCCGTACCCGTCCCCTCGACCTCGGCCTCACGCCGCTGACGGTGCGCCCCGGACCGGCCGGTCCCGCGGCGCACCGTCAGCTGCGTGGCGAGGCGCGGCCGCCGCTCGCTACCCCGAACCCTCCCGTCAACCGCCGGTGAGAGGTGTCGCTCAGCGCAGGCCGGCGAACAGGTCGTTCTCGGGGAGCTCCGCGCCGGTGGTGTCCTGGACGCGTACGAAGGTCTCCATGCCCATCAACTCCGTGAACCGTTCCACACCCATGCGCAGGAAGAAGATGTTCTCCCCCTGGCTCGCGTGCGCGGCCAGCGCGTCGAACTTCTGGGCGCCAAAGGCCGAAGTGTCCACCCAGGTGGTGATCTCCTCGTCCGGAAGACCGATCTTCGCCATCGCGGCGGCCTCGGCGGGGTCCGGCTCCGGAGCGTCCGGATGGAACTCGCGCATGACCTCACCGAAGCGCTGCATCATCATGCGGGGCGCCGTCGTCCAGTACACCTTCGGCGTCTGCTCGATCATCGCCAGAGCCGCCATCGTGATGCGGTTCGCCTGGATGTGGTCGGGGTGCCCGTAGAAGCCGTTCTCGTCGTAGGTGACGACCACATCGGGCTCGTACCGCCGCATGAGCTCCGCGAGGCGCGCAGCGCCTTCCTCCACAGGAGTTCGCCAGAACGAGCCGGGGGCGTCATTGGTGGCCCAGCCCATCATCCCGGAGTCGGCGTAGTCCAGCATTTCCAGGTGGCTGATCTTCAGGACCGCGCAGCTCGCCTTGAGTTCGTCCCGCCGCATCGAGGCGACGGCCGCCGGGTCGTGTCCGGGGTCGCCCGGCTTCGCTCCTCCGGGCCCGTCCCCGCATCCGCCGTCGGTACACGTCACGAGGACCGTGCGAATGCCGTCCGCCGCGTACCGGGCGAGAATCCCACCCGTGCTGGTGGCCTCGTCATCGGGGTGAGCGTGCACAGCCATGATGGTCAAAGGGCGATCGTTCACGACGCGTGTCTCCTGTGCTAAGGGGTTTCCAGCTGTCCGTCCACTGGGCTGAACCGCCGGAACGGACTCAGTCTTCCCCGCCCATTGTTACTGGAAGCCCCAGGGGCGTGCTGCGGCCGGCCCTCTGATCGCCGTTACCGGGGGGGGCGGGGGCTACGACGACAGCGACGGGTCGTGCTGGTCGGCGGGTTCGGCGCACTGTTCGCCGAAGATCATGGTGGTGCAGGGCCCGCCGTCGCCGGTGTAGGCATGGTGGCGAATGGGGTCGAGGGGGATGCTGACCTGGCCGCTCAGCGGAGCCGGTGTCGGCTGCGCGAGTCCGGTCTCGACCCGGGTGATCCGGGTGATGATCTCGTCGCTGGTCACAGGGGGCTTCTCCATCTCTAACGGGTGGGTTCGTCTTACCTACCCGTTCTCCTGGCTTGGTCACTTGGGGGCCCGCCGCGCATCGGGTCTGGCGTGTCGGGCTGGCGTGTCGGGCTCGGGTGTCGGGCTCGGGTGTTGCGCCATCAACGGGCCGCGGGAGTGCGCGCCGCCACCCCGGGGTGGCGGCGGCCTGTCGTAGGGTGCGATGCATGAGCCCTCGAATCGCTTCCAACACCCCTGCCGAACGTGCCCAGTTGCTGGATTTCGTCCGCCCGCGACACCGGGCGATCCTGCTGACCCGACGTACCGACGGCAGCCCGCAGGGCTCGCCGCTGACATGCGGCGTCGACGAAGCGGGCCGCCTGGTCATGTCCACGTACCCCCAACGCGCCAAGACGCGCAACGCCCGCAGGGACCGGCGCGTCAGCGTCATCGTGCTCTCGGACGAGTGGGACGGGCCGTGGGTCCAGGTGGACGGCGAGGCCGAGGTCATCGACGCGCCGGAGTCGGTCGAGCCGTTGGTGGACTACTTCCGCAGCATCAGCGGCGAACACCCGGACTGGGCGGAGTACCGCGCGGCGATGGAGAAGCAGGGCAAGTCCCTGATCCGGGTGACGCCGGTTCGCTGGGGGCCGGTGGCGACGGGAGGGTTCCCGGCCGCGCCGGCCCACGAGTGACAGCCTCTTCGATCTGCATCGCGCAGGCCGGCCAGTGCCGGGCCGAGCAGCCCGCCGCTTCCGTCCCCGGCACCCTGCCCGCGGTGACGGCCGCCGCTCTGAGGGCCAACCTGCACGGCATCGCTCTCCTGTGGGCAGGGGGCAGCATCCAGCTCGCCCTCGGTGACGAAGCGTCAGGCGGCGGCCCGGCTGACGCGCACCTCGACCGGCTCATCAGGGCGGCGCTGGATAACCACCTGGGCCCGCCGGGGCTCCGGCTCTCCTGCGGCACTCGCCCCGCCGACGGGTCCAACGCTGCTCGCCCTGGCCCCGGTCGCCGCGGTCGGTCTGCCACTGGCGCTGCTGCTGCCGGCGTGCCCCGCTCGGGGGGAGGAGAGCAGGAGGGTCGAACAAGGCGGCCCCCTCGGGGGGAATCACAAGGAGACGCGACGTGAGCACCGTCACCCACCCGGCGCTCTCGCCGTTCCCGCAGCCGACCGTTCCGTCCAGGGCTACGCGGCGGGCTGAGTCCGACCGGCGATCGGGCAAAGCCGTCGTGGCGCCGTCGCGTCGGGGACGGCCGTCCGGGGCTCCCGTGTTTTGATGCGGGGATGGAGACGTGGCCTGGTCGTCCTTATCCGCTCGGTGCCGTCCACGACGGCGCCGGAACCAATTTCGCTCTCTTCTCCGAGGTCGCCGAGGGGGTGGAGCTCTGCCTCTTCGACGACGCGGGTCAAGAGCGGCGCGTACCGCTCACCGACGCGGACGGGTCGGTGTGGCACGCGTACCTGCCGGGGGTGGGCCCCGGCCAGCGGTACGGCTATCGCGTGCACGGACCGTACCGCCCCGACGAGGGCCTGCGCTGCGACCCCGCGAAGCTGCTGCTCGATCCGTACGCCACCGCCGTGGACGGACAGCTCGACGGGGACCCCTCGCTGCTCAGCGCCGACCCGGACACCCCCGGGACGCCCAACGGCCTGGACAGCGCCGGGCACGGCATGTTCGGCGTCGTGACGGACCGGGGTTTCGACTGGGAGGGCGACCGGCGTCCGGGTCACCCCTACCACGAGTCGGTGATCTACGAGGCGCACGTCCGCGGCCTGACGATGCGTCACCCGAGTGTGCCCAAGGAGCTGCGCGGCACCTACGCGGGGCTCGCGCATCCCGAGGTGATCGACCACCTCAAGGAACTCGACGTCACAGCAGTGGAGTTGATGCCGGTGCATCAGTTCACGCAGGACGGATTCCTCGTCGACCGCGGTCTGTCGAACTACTGGGGCTACAACACCATCGGGTTCTTCGCACCGCACAACGGCTTCGCGGCCGGCGGCACCCGGGGCCAACAGGTCGTCGAATTCAAGGAGATGGTGAAGGCGCTCCACGCCGCCGGAATCGAGGTCATCCTCGACGTGGTGTTCAACCACACGGCAGAGGGCAACGATCAGGGACCCACACTGTCGTTCCGGGGCATCGACAACGCGGCGTACTACCGTCTCGTCGACGACGACCCGGCGCATTACTTCGACACAACCGGCACCGGCAACTCCCTGCTCATGCGGCACCCCAACGTCCTGCAGCTCATCATGGACTCGCTGCGGTACTGGGTCACCGAGATGCGCGTCGACGGCTTCCGCTTCGACCTCGCGGCGACCCTGGCGCGCCAGTTCCACGAGGTGGACCGCCTCTCGGCCTTCTTCGACCTGGTCCAGCAGGACCCGGTGATCAGCCAGGTCAAGCTGATCGCCGAACCCTGGGACATCGGGGACGGCGGCTACCAGGTGGGCAACTTCCCTGCCCTGTGGTCCGAGTGGAACGGCCACTACCGCGACACCGTACGCAGCTTCTGGCGGGGCGACGACGACACCCTGGCCGACTTCGCGTCCCGGCTCACCGGCTCATCCGACCTCTATCAACACGACCGGCGACGGCCCCGCGCGAGTGTCAACTTCGTGGTGGCACACGACGGCTTCACACTGCGCGACCTCGTCTCGTACGACACCAAGCGCAACGACGCCAACGGCGAGGACAACCGGGACGGCGCCGACGACAACCGGTCGTGGAACTGCGGGGCCGAGGGCGAGACCGACGATCCCGGCGTGCGCGAACTGCGGCTGCGCCAGCAGCGCAACCTGCTCGCCACCCTGCTGCTCTCCCAGGGCGTGCCCATGCTCGCCCACGGCGACGAGATGGGACGCACCCAGGGCGGCAACAACAACGCCTACTGCCAGGACAACGAGATCTCGTGGGTGGACTGGGAGTTGGACGACGAGCGCCGCGGGTTGCTCGACTTCGCCCGGCGCGTGGTGGCGCTGCGCCACGCCCATCCGGGGCTTCGGCGCCGGCACTTCCCCGTCGGCCCGACCCCCGACACCCCGCCCGAGCGGGCCGAGGTGGTCTGGCTGCGGCCCGACGCGTGCCAGATGGGCGACGAGGACTGGAAGCGCGGCGACGCGCATGCC
Source organism: Streptomyces sp. NPDC048361 (assembly GCF_040651795.1). NCBI lineage: Bacteria > Bacillati > Actinomycetota > Actinomycetes > Kitasatosporales > Streptomycetaceae > Streptomyces > Streptomyces sp. NPDC048361. The sequence goes on along the minus strand of NZ_JBEZKW010000004.1, from coordinate 110,890 downwards.
CTCGCGGTGTATCTGAGCGCCGACGGGCTCATGGAACGCGACGCCCGGGGCCGGCCCCTCACCGACGACACGTTCCTTCTGCTGTTCAACAGCTACCGGCAGCCCATTGACTTCCGTCTGCCGCCGGCTGCCTTCGGCGAGGAATGGCAGCTGGTGCTGGACACCGCCGACCCTTCGGCCGACAGGGAGGGGACGGCGGTGTTCGAAGCGGAAGCCGAGTTCCCGATGGAGGCCCACAGCCTGCGAGTGCTGCGCCGGGACAGAAGGGCGTGACCCTCCCTCGACCAGGCAGGCGGGCCTGATCAGGTCTGCGCCCGGCGCCACCGGTTCCTCGCGCCGGCTGCCGAGGCCGGGCGCGCGCACCTGCTGCCAGGTGAGTACAACGCCCTGCGCTGGTACGACGCGGTGCGCGTCTGGCCCGCGGGGGAGCTGTCCGTGGGTGAGGGCGCCCGGGTCGGTGTGGGGTGTGGTCGAGTATGACGTGAGGGACGGACAAGCAGGGAAGGCATGGGCTGTGACCAACGAGTGGTACGTCCTCATCGAGGAGGACACCCGGATACACAAGCGGGCTGACGGCGAGGAACTGGCGCTGCACCGGTGGATGCTGGTGGGTGCGCACCGCATTGGCGGGGACCAGGCGGAGGCGGTCGCAGTGGCCGAGGACGCGGCGCTGCGTCACATACCGGCGGTGCTGGCCCGGCACGCCCGGCCGGGAGACGAACCGGGTCGCGAGGCGTTTCTCGCGCAGGACGGAACGTGGGTCGTCCTGGTGCGGCAGCGCCATCGGGCATGCCATTTTCGGGTGACCGCGGCGCGGCTCATGCACGCACGGACGGAGGAAGAGGCACCGGCGAAGAGCCTGAAGGAGAAGTTCCGCAGCGCACTGGAGGGTCCGCAGCCCTTGCCGCAGCCCTGGACTCCGAACCGGTAGGGCTTGGTCGACGGGCATCTAGGGGTATGAGCTGGGTTGCTGCGACGGGCTATTCGGCGGCCTCTTGGTCGGTGGCACTCCGCACCTGTGGCGATTCCGGATCAGGGCTTGGGGCCATGCCGTCTCCCATCAGCAGGGAGAAGACGAGGATGACGACGGAGCCACCGAGCGCTATGCCGGCCCACCCCGCCCGTTGCAACCTCGCCGAGCTGCATGCCAGCGCCGAATTCCTGTCGGTGTAGTCGCCCAGGACATCGTCGCCCGAGGGCATCAGAACTGATCCGCAGGTCACGTCAGTTGTGTCGGCGCGATCGTCGGAGTCGAGGCCGTGAACCGTCTTCGACACGGGCAGGAGAGCGAGAATGATCGCGGTCAGCGCCGCGAGCAGCGCCAGGGTTGCTCCGCCCCTGACGACGCTGGGCAGCATCCCCAGCGGTCCGGAGATCGCCGGAGTCTCATTGCTCAGGCTGGCCACTGCCGTCCCCCATGCTTCCGTGTCGTCGACGGCGTAACCGTAGCTGGTGCCGTCGGTCGATCCCGCGTGAGGTTCGCCCCTGCTGCGGCCGCATCGCTCTGGCTGACCGAAACGCTCGACAATGCACCAGGCAGGACCGGCCTCATTACCGCTCAGTCCGACCGGCTCCGGCTCACTGAACTGCGCTGAGCGTCCTTCCGGTGCTGAGCGCTCCGCTGAGCTGTGCCGACTGGTCCCGGGCGGCCTTCACGGCGAGGGTCGTACCGGTGGCGTCCGCGCGCACCTGCCCCGTGACGGTGATCCGGGTCACGGCCCGGCTCCCGGCGGCCAGCAGGTACGGGGTGCCCGATGGGGCGTTCCACCGGGTGTCGGCCAGGACGTGCTGGTTGAAGCGGCTGCAGTACGAGGTGTTGCGGGCGTCGGCGATCAGGGTGCCGGGCTCCCGCGCCGGGGTGGTGGGCGGCTGGAACCGTACGAGGGCCCGGCCCGGCCCGTTCCAGGTGTCGGCCCTTGAGCACAGCCACTCCGCCTGGCCCGCGCCCTCGGGCAGTTGCTGTTCCGCGAACACCCAGTTGTTCACCGCCCGTACGCCGCCTCCCGCCGCAGCGGACCGCAACGTACAGGCAGTGTGGCCCCAGCTCACCAGCGCCGCTGTACTCGTGGCTTCGCGAGGCTGGCGGGCCGGTGCCCCGCTGCCCGGCGGAGGGGTATAGGTGAGGTGGACCGGTGACAGGCCTCCGAGGTCGGTGAGCAGAAAAGCGTGCTTCTCGGCAATGCGCTCGGACGAACGCAGTTGCAGAGCAGGCCAGTTGGAACACGGCCCGCTCAGATCCGGGCGTGCCACCTCGTCGCTGACGCCGTCGTCGGCGACGTGCAACGGGCGGGCCGGGGCATCGGGTGCCAGGAGATCGCGGGTGGTCGACTCGGCGACCCAGGGCGCGAACAGGAAGCGAGCCTGACGCTCGGTCCGGGTGAGGACGAGGGCGGCCGCCGTCGTGACGTCGGAGTCGTCTGCGCGAGAGAAGACCAGTTCGGTCGGCCGGCCCGTCGCTTCCGTATAGCGCACGACGCGTTCGCCGTCGTACAGGAGGACCACGTCGGTGTCGTCCACCCGTCCCGCGTAGAGGAGTTGGGGCGCGGTGGGCGCGGGACCGGTCCCGGTCCTGGGGGCGGCCGACACGTGCACGCCCGGGCCGGGCCGCGCCCACGCCCGCAGCGCGCGGGCCAACAGCGCTCGGTCGCCGGTGAGGCTGCCGCGCGCGGGCCAGACCGTGAAGTCGATGCGGGAGCTCGACTGCCAATCGGCGTCGGGGGCGCGCACCAAGGACGCCGGGTCGGCCATCGCGACTTCGACGGCAGAGCGGCCCGCCGGTTCCGGCGATGACGGGTCCCTGGCGCTCTGTCCCACGGTCAGCAGGACCGCCACCAGCAGGGCGCCGGCCGCGCCCCAACGCTGCCAGTGGCGACGGCGCAACAGGTCCGTGGGCCGGGCCTGCACGGTACACGGGTCGAACTCGACGGAGCCGAGCAGCGTTCCCGCCCCGGCGCCGTCCTGCGGGCCGAGCCGTTCGGATGCGTGCAGCGCGGCCTGCGGATCCGGCACTCCGGCAGCCGCCAGAAGCTCGGCGGCGCCATCGGCCGTGCATCCCTCCAGGTGCCGCAGCACGAAGGCCGCGCGGACTTCGGCCGGCACGGTCGCCAGCTGCTGTTCCAGGGCCAGTTCGTCCGCCCCGCCGATCCGGGGCGTCAGCCGCAGCCCCCAGACTGCGGGCAGCGCCGGCCGTACGGCTCTGCGCCAGCGAGCGGCTCCGGGCTCGTACGACAGTGCGGCGCGGACCACGCGCCGCAGGAGCCAGCCGAGGGCCGGAGCGCGGTCACCTCCGTGTACACCCGCCTGTGCGCCCTCTTGTGCACCGCCTTGCGTGCCGCCATGTGCACCCCCTTGTACGGGTACCCGGGCTCGTGTGACCTGCCCTGGACGGGCGGGCAGCGCGCTCTGTACCACGCCGTGCGCGGCGAGCACGCGCCGATGGCGGCCGAGTCGGGGCGGGAGGATGAGGTAGGCCAGCCGGACGAGCCTGGGGTAGTGCTCGACAAGAGCCGCCTCCGCCTGGCCGAGCCCCGGTACCGGACCCGGCACCGGGCTGACACGACGGGGATGACGCTCGCGTTGAGGGGCTGGCATGGTGGACACCTTCTCCGGGGCGGTCGTTGTGTCGACGCCCTACAAACGAGCGAATCGGATGACAGTCACACCGCGAGCTCCCCCGGAGGGGCGATCGGGCGCGTCCAGGGCGCCCTCCGCGGACCGCGCAACCTCCCGGGGCGGTCGCTCGTTTCCCCTTCCATGGAAGAGTGCGCTCATCCGATCAAAGGCCCGCACCGGGCGAAGTGCTGTCCCGCCCTGCCGCAGCGCACGGCCGCGGCAGCCCCGCGCCACGAGGGGCCGCCTCCCGTGGACACACGCGTACAGCGCGGCTCGACCGGGACGGAGGTGAACTTCAACCGGTGGTGCACGGTGCTGTTCTGACAGCCATGGGGTTCATGGGATCCATGGGATTCATGGCGTCCATGACGTTCAGGAAAGCTGTCACGGCCAGCACGGCCATCACTGCCGTGAGGGGGGGGGCGAGCCCACCCGCCGCCCGGCACGGCGCACGGCTTCCCGGGCCCCGGTCACAGTGACGACGGGTTCACCCGAATGGCGTCCTGGGCGGGCATGGCCCCTGTCGGGATGGTGGTGTGGAGTGCTCCCCCTGTAGGAGGACTGCCATGTACGAGATGCACGTCGGCACGGCCATTTCCGGTACCCGCCGGGTGTGGCACGTCGTCGCCCATGATCACCAGGCCACTCTGTGCGGCCAGCCCGTCGTCCCCGACGGGGACACCCAGACCGACCACCACTGCCTGCCCTGTATGACGGCCTTCCAGCGCCTCATGCAGACGGTCGAGCCGGCCTGACGAGACACAAGCCGCGGGGGCCACACGGGTGGCGGCCGCCGACTTCCGCGAAGGGCCTGTCCCGCGAGCCGTCCGCGCCCCGCGATCATCGGCGGACGGCTGGTCGTCGGCACCCAGCTCCCAACGTTCGGGGGTACGCCGGGGAGCCCTGAGGGCATGCCCTTGGTCGTTGCCCTTGGGCGGTGCGCATTCCCCGGCCTTTCTCCCGGAGGAAGACCACGGTCCGCCAAGCGGCGTTCACGGGGACGGCCAGCAGGCCCAGGGTGTGGTCCCACAGAGTCGTCGCCCGGTAGCAGCCGAGGATGACCAGCACGCCGTTCTCGGTCAGCGCCGCGCGCAGCTTCCGCACTGTCTCGAAGGGGACGTGGTGAATGCTGGCAAGGCAGGCGATGTAGTCCTACGTCCCTGGCGGCAGAGCGAGTTGACGGATGTCCGCCTGCGCGAAGGTGATGTTCCGGGGCGGGTCGAGCGCAGCTGTCTGCTCGCGTGCGGCGTCGATGACGTGGCGGTCCGCGTCGAGGGCGTCGACCTCGATTCCTCGACGCGCCAGTTTCCGGGCGAACTCCCCGGTGCCACAGCCCACATCGAGGGCGGTGCGGCATGACGAAGGAAGTTCACGCAGTAACAGGTCATGGTAGTGAACGTTGTGGTTGATCGGCACGGCGGCATCATGGCACGGGTTCATCCGCCGGGCCGGGCGGCACTTCTCGGGTGGCACCTCTCGGATGGCGCCTCGCAAGCCGAGGGTTGACCGGCGGTGCAGCACCATGGCGGCGACGGTCACCCAGCCGGCGTCCAAAGCTGTCCGGTGAGCACATCGACGCTGTAGTGCACGCCGAAAAAGACCCGACGAGGGACACCGGCCAGGGGTTGCCCCGCGAGGTTGCCCACGAGGTGAGGGCCTCCGTATGCCGGGCGCGGGACGCGGTGCTGCTTGTCCAGGAGCAGAGCGCCCCGCTCAGCTGATCGTCCCGTCGGGAAGGTGACGAGCGCGAGCAGCAGCCCGGCGTGTGTGGCCGCCCACCAGCCGAGCCACGGCGAAGGCCGAAACCGAGCCCCCGGAGTGCTGTCGGATCACGCGGGGCTTGAGGCGTTCACATCGGGCCAGGTTCCCTCGGCCCGTGCGGTCGGCGCAGGGACGGCCTCCCTCAGCTGCCCGATGCGCCGAGAAGGTGCCCTGGGCGCGGCGGTGGGTGATTCTGTAGGAGTGTGGGGTGTCTCAGTGCGTCGGATGCCGCCGGCCTACGCCGCCGCCGGCCGTCGGGCCGTACGCGTGACGCTGAGTGCCGCAGCCGGGTTCTACCTCTTCCGCTACGGCCTCGGCCGGCCCGTCGCGGCGACCTACGCCCTGTTCGGCGCCGTGGCGGTGGGCGGACTCTCCCGGATTCCCGGCACCGGGCGGCAGCGCGCGGTCACGGTGGTACGCGCCCTCCCGGTGTGCTGGCTGCTCGTCACCGTCGGCACCTATCTGTCGGTGCGGACCTGGAGCGCGGTCACCGGGATGTTGCTGATCGGCTTCGCCCTGGCCTTCGCAGCCGTCGGCGGGCCGCGTCCGGCCGGAGCGGCGCCCGGTCTGCAACTGCTCTACATCCTGCCGTCCTTCCCCCCGTACGACCCCGCCTCACTGCCCGAGCGGCTGTTCGGGACGACAAGCGGCCTGGTGCTGTTCATCGTTCTCGAGACGCTGATCCTTCCCGAGCCCGCGCCCCTGTCGTACCGGGAACGGGCCGCCGAAGCCGCCCGGACCGCCGCCCGCATCGCGACGCTGCTCACCACGTCCCCGTACACCCTCACCGCCGACGACCTCCGAGCCGCCCGGCAGAGCGGCCAGGAGCTACGGCCGCTGACCGTGCCGGAGGCCGAGCGGCCGGCGGGACCCGCCGTGCGGGACCGCGCACTCACCCACACCGGCCTGGCCACCCGCACCCTGCTCAACCGGCTGGCGCTGCTGTCTCCCGCACCACAAACGCCCCCGGGGCCCGAGGTCATCGCCGTGCTGACGGCGGTGACGGACCTGGCCACGGCCACGTCCGCCTGTCTGCGCGGGAGCCCGCCTCCGGTCACGTCGTACGCGGCCCTCGTCGCGGCACGTGCACACCTCTCGGCCCTGTCCGCCGGCCCCGCACCACTCACCGCTCCCGCCGCCCACGTGGGCGGCACGCCGTCGCCCCCCTCCCGCGCCGCACCCGGCTTCTCCGCCACCCTGCTGCGCCGGCACGCCGCCGTCCTGGAGATCGCCGACGCCGCCCTCGCCATGGGTACGGCGGCGGACCTGGCGACGCGCGGACGGCACGCCTCGGTGCCGGTGGCGCCCGGCCGCTTCTGGTACGCCTCGCTCAGCGGCCCGACCCTGTGGTGGCACCGGATCCAGGGGCACGCCGGACAGCGCTCGGTGTTCTTCCAGAACGCGGTGCGCCTGGCCCTGGCTCTCACGGCGGCCCGGCTGGTGGCCGGCCTGGACACGCTGCCGCACGGTTTCTGGGCGACGCTGGCGACGCTCACCCTGACCCGTACGACCATGGAAGAGACCTGGAGCACCATCCGCACCGCACTCACCGGCACCCTCGCCGGAGCCCTGGTGACCGCCGGGGTGCTCACCCTCGTCGGGGCGGACACCGTCTGGTACGCGGCGCTGCTCCCGCTGTGGATGCTGTTCGCCTTCACCGTGGGGCCGGTCAAGGGAATCGGCTGGGCGCAAGGGCTGTTCACGGTGCTTGTGGCCCTGGTCTTCGCCCAACTCGCCCCTCCCAGCTGGCACTTGGCGGAGGTGAGGATGCTGGACGTGCTCATCGGCAGTGCCATCGGAGCTGTCATCGGTCTGCTGGCCTGGCCGCGCGGTGCCCACGACGAACTGCGCCGCACCGCGGCCGAACTCCTGCGCAGGGCAGCCGAGATCGTGGTGGCCACCAGCGCCGCCGTGGCCGACGGAGCGCTGGCCGAGGGGGCGCCGGCCGACGGGGCGCGGGGTGAGGGGGCGCGGGGGGAGGGAGCGCCGGCGGAGGGGGCACCGGTCGAGCGGGCAGCGGCCGATAGAGCACGGGCCGGTGGTGCCGCGGCCGATAGAGCACCGGCCGGTGGTGCCGCGGCCGCGGCGCGACCCACCGTTCCGGGCCGCCGTTCGCTCCAACACGCCGTCATCCTCGCGGAGTCCGCCTATGCGCAGTACCAGAGCGAGCCGTCGCCCCCCGGGGGCACCGCCCGCCGAGCGGCGCAGCGTCAGGTGGACTGGCAGGCGACACTGATCGCCGGGCACCACGCGCTGTGGGGTTCGGACCGTCTACTGGAACCGCCGCAGTGCCGGCTCGGCCCGGCCGCGGCCACGGCCGTCGGCGCACTGGGGGAGCGGGTGGCCGGGCGGATGCTGCTGGTCTCGGCCGCGCTGGACCCCGGCGACGACACCCCTACCGCCCCTCTGCGGCCCTTCGATCCGGCGCTCACCGCGTTCGCGGCGGAGCCACCGGACGCGCCCCGGCTGTACTACGCGACGGTCTCCTGGCTGGACGCGCTGCTCAACGACCTGTCCCACATCCCCCGCGCCGACGGTGCCGCGGCCGCCACCGCGATGCCCCATACCTCGGGTGTGCCACCGCACGGCTGAGCCATCACCCCGTCCACTCCAAGTAGCCGTTGTCTCAGTCGAGTTGGGGCTACGCCTGACCGACCGGGCGGGCCCCCGCGCGGCGTGCCGCCCGGTGCCCAGGCTCCAGTGGATCGAGCCGTCGTCGAACCGGTGTCCACGCGTCAGGGGGCCTAGGTACACCCCGGAATCGGATGGCTGCCCCATGCCTTCGCTCTTCCGGTTCCGGTTGGCTGGTGATCGTCACCGAGCAGGACTCAGAGCACCGGGGGATACGAACATGCAGATGCCGTTGTCCAAGAAGGTCAAGGCTGTCGCACTGGCCGCCGCGTTGCTCGCGCTGAGCTCCCCCGCGGTCGCGGCCCCCGTCGTTGGCTCCGCGGCCGCGAGGACCGTGTACGGCAAGCACATGCTCCAGCAGGATCTCGCGGCCGTACGCAAAGCCGGCGGCGGTGATGTGAACGTGCTGGCCAGGGTGGACGCAACGAACGGCGCGCCTGTGATGGCACGTATCGGCACCCGAACGGCCGGCGGCGCTGAGCCCATTCCGTGGAACGCGCACTTCCGCACGGCGAGCACTACGAAGACGTTCATGGCGACCGTGGTCCTCCAACTGGCCGCGGAGAAACGGCTGTCGCTGGAGGACACCGTCGAGCACTGGCTGCCGGGCGTCGTCAGGGGCAACGGCAACGACGGCAGCCGCATCACCGTCCGCGACCTGCTCCGCCAGACCAGCGGTCTGTTCGACTACATCGACGACCCGGAGATCCGGGACCAACTGATCAACCACTTCGACGAGCACCGTTACGACACCACCCCGGCGGCCGATCTCGTCGCGGTTGCGATGAAACACCGGCCCGCGTTCCTGCCGCAGCCGGCCGGCGGCACCCGGTGGGCGTACTCGAACACCAACTATCTGCTGGCCGCGATGATCGCCGAGAAGGCCGGCGGCGCGAGCTGGCAGGAGCTGATCGAGCACCGGGTGATCGCAAGACTGGGCCTGCGCCACACTTCCCTCCCCGGACTCGACCCCCGCCTGCCCGACCCGCACGTGAACGCGTACCTCACCACCCAGGACGGCAAGCGCCTCGATGTCACCGAACACAGCCTGCAGCACACTGCGGACTCCGGTGTGGTGAGCACCACCGCCGACCTGAACACCTTCTTCCGTGCCCTGGCCGACGGCAGACTGCTCCCCGCCGAGCAGTGGCGCGACATGCGGCAGACGGTCCAGCGCACCGACGACCCGGACGACGTGGCCGAAATGCCCGCGGGTACCTACGGCCTCGGACTGCGCAAGATTCCGCTCTCCTGCGGTGGCTTCTACTACACCCATGAGGGCGACGGGATCGGCGTCAACACCCGCCCAGCCGTGAGCGCGGACGGCACCCGCGCCGTGACCGTCTCCCTCACCACCACTACGGCCCCGCCCGACCTGGCCACCCTTAACCGCGCGGTGGGCACTCTCGTCGACCATGCCTTGTGCGGCTTCACGGCTGACGGACACAGCCGCCCCACCGTGTAGCACGAGCGGCCCGTGTGTCGTGATCCAGACGCCGGCGCCCACGTCGGTCCCGCCTCGTATCTGCCGCTCCTGGCCAAGGCGCTGCAGCGTCTGAGTTACGACGCCGGCCGCGGCAGGCCGCATCCGGACAGCCTCGCGCTGTGCGAGGAGGCCGTGGCCGCGGCGCGGTCCATCGACCCGGCCGAAGCTGCCCGTGCTGATGTTCTGTACGGCCCTTTGCTCGTGCCAGAGGCAGCTGTACGCCGCGGGTCGACGCGCCGAAGGGCTCGCCATGCGCGCCGAGATGCTCTCCATTGGCCGCGCACAGGCCGAACTGTCCGGAGCTCCCGTGGCCAAAGGGCTGGGCGAGTGGGCTGCAGGCCTTTCCGAGGAAGGCCGGTACGCCGAGGCTGCCGATGCCCTGACCGAGTTGGTCGAGGCAATCCTGCCCGCGGGACCCGCCGGAGGGGCGCTCGCATGGTCACTTCTGGAGTGGATCGCCACTCTCCACAACGCCGGCCGGTACGGCGAAGCGCTCGCCGCATTCGAGACACTCGTCAGCATGGAAGCGGCCGATGCCGCCAACGACCGCGGTTCGATGGCCAGCCATCTCTACTCGCTCATCGGGTACGCGCAGATGCTCGGCACTCACGGCCGAGGGCAGCAGGCCGCCCGCGTACGGCAAGAGGCGCTCGCCTTGCTGACGGAATTGTCCGATTCTGGTGAGCGGACGTCCTGGAGTGGTTACCAGGCGTCGTTCTGGGCAGTGCTGTTGTCCTTCCCCGGCGCCGAAGGCGATCGGCCTGAACCCGGTGAACCGCGTCCGTCTTCGGGGGCGGTGCCCATGCGGTGGTCCCCCGATGTCAAGCGGCGCTACTTCGACAGCCGCCACGCGCTCCAAGAAGAGGTGGACGCCCTCGCTCCGCGAGCCGTCGAGGATCCGGACCGGCATCTGGCCGAACTGGTCCGGCTGCAAAGGGTCCTCACCATCCGCTCCGCCGTCTACTGGCAGGACCGCACCCATTTGTTCGCGGAGCACGTCCGCCCCCTGTTCCACGACGGAGTGGACCTGGCCGGCCGGCTGGCGAAGTGCGACCCGGCAGACGGAACGCGCACCCTGGCCAGGGCCCTGATCGACCGGTCGACCTTCCATGCCGCCGCCCATGAGTTCAGGCTCGCCCTCGACGACTTCCGCCGAGCCCTGCGCCACCTGGGGGAGCCCACCTGACGCGAGGAGACGGAGCCGCCGCCTCCTTGTACGTCATCGGCCCTGCCACGTCATCGGCCCTGCGCCGGCGGGCAGTTGTGCCGAGCTGCCGCGCAGCCACCGGTGTAGGGTCTCGCGGCTGATGTCGTAATCTCACGGGCCGTCTCGTACCGATGTCGTGTACGACATCACCGTGAGACTAGCGCGTGGGTGCTGCTGCTCAGCGCCTCGTCTCGTACCTGGTCAGGACCACGCCGCCGGGAAACGTCCGCGTCTCCACCAGGTTCAGGTTCACCCAGCTGTCCAGCGGGGCGAAGAACGGCGTGCCGCTGCCGACCAGGACCGGATGGGCGGCGATCACGTACTCGTCGACCAGCCCGGCGCGCATGGCCGCCCCAGCGAGTGTCGCGCCGCCGATGTTCATTGGGCCGCCGTCCTCGGCCTTGAGCCGGGTGATCTCGGCGATCGCGTCGCCGGTGACCAGGCGGGTGTTCCAGTCGACCTTGTCGATCGTCGAGGAGAACACCACCTTCGGCGTGTCCCGCCAGTTCCGCGCGAACTCGATCTCCGCCGGGGTGACGTTGGGCTGCTGGTCGCCGGTCGGCCAGTGGGAACTCATCGTCTCCCACAGCTTGCGCCCATACAGCGACAGACCACTTGCCTTCTCGTGGTCGAGCCACCACTGGAACAGCTCGTCGCTCGGCGGTCCGCTCCAGCCGATGTCGTCGCCGGCCGCGGCGATGTAGCCGTCCAGGGTCAGGTTCATGCCGTAGATCAGTTTCCGCATGGCCCAGCCTTCCGTCCGTAGGTGTCCGGCGTATGGACCACTGCGGCGCGGGAAACTCATCGGCGCGCGATCTGGGCTCGCCGGTAGTCCTCGTGCCCGGGGCTCAGCGTGGTGTACCCGGCCGACTCGGGCAAGCCGCCCGATCTCGACCCAGCCCTCGCGAGAAAATGCCACAGATTTGAGACTGATCACGGGTGACATGCCGTGAGACAGCCAAGAACGCCCAGGTCACGCAAGATAGACATGTCACGAGCGGCGGACCCTGCAATCAGCCGGCATGGGTGGGCCGCCGTGTTCGCCCTCGTGGTGGCGATCAACACGGTGCTCGCGACATGGGACCGTAACGCCTTGGTTCATCAGGGCCCTGACCGATTCCGCACCGATGACCGTGCCGACGGCGTAAGTCGCTGACCGTGGCGCCGAATTGTCGAAGAGCTGGTCCATGTCGCTGGCGGAGAGGACCAGGCTGGTGCAGCAGACCAGCATCAACAGGGCGTGCGCCACGACCAGATCGCGGCGGAGGGTCGGCGGGGGAGCAAGCAGCGCCCGCACGCGTTGCGGTACGGGGCCGCCGGTCGCGGCGAGCGACTGGCGCGGGGCGCGTTTGGCCGCGAGGGCCGCGCGCGCGACCGCCCGCGCCACCAGGGTCCGGTCGCCCACCTGAGCGCCTGCCTCTTCGTCGGCCCAGCGCTCCACCGCGAAGCTCCCGGCCCGCGCCACGGGCCGCAGCAGCGGGTGGAGTGCCGCCGCGAGGTTCAGGGTGAGCAGGAACAGGTGATGGCGGTGACGCAGATGGGACCGCTCATGGGCGAGCAGCGCGGTGCGCTCCTCGGCGGACAGCGCGCGCAGCATCCCGGACGAGACGACGATACGACCGGGTGAGCCGGGCAGTGCGAAAGCGTGCGGCACCGGATCGTCGACCACCGTCAGTTCGCCGTTGGTCGGCAGCGCCCGGGACTCCCGGCGGGCAGCCAGCCACATCGTGCCCTGCCGCCAAGCACTGACAGCGAGCGAACCCAGGCATCCGGCGAGGACGAGCGTGCAGGCTGCGGCCACCGGCCAGTCGACCGGTGTGTGTGCCGCCACCAGGCGGGGTGACCACTCGCCCTCCGCGGCGATGGCCGGGATCTGTGCGATGAGCGTGAAGGCCATCATGCCCAGAGCGGTAGCCGTGCCGACCGCCACGACCAGCGAGGCGAGCGTCAACAGCCAGGCGGCCATGCGCGGCGGCAGCCGGCCGCCGGCCCAGGGCGCCGCGACGGCGAGCACCACGCTGACCATGAGAGGAGTGAAGAGGGCGACGCGCACCGCTCAGCCCTCCTGGTGTCCGCGCAGCAACTGCTCCAGGATCTCTTCGTCCTCGGTGGCGAGTTCGGACACGAACCGGGCGAGTACCGCGGCCCGGTCGCCTCCCTTGTCGAGCAGCGCCCGCATCCCCGCCGCGGCGTGCCCCGCCTCGTCGCGCACGGGCGAGTAGAGGTAGCCGCGACCTGCGCGCTCCCGGGTGACCAGGCCCTTCTCGTACAGCCTGGACAAGATAGTCAGGATCGTCGTGTACGCGGGGTCGCCGGCCACCCGCTCGCGGACCGTGGCGGCGGCCGCGGGCTCCCCGGTCGCCCAGAGGACGGCGAGCACCTCGTTCTCCAGTGCACCCGGTGCCCGCCGCCCTGCCGTACCCGCGCCGTCGTCCGACACGTTCGCACCCCTTCGTCACCGTGCTCGACCCGGTGGCCACCGGGTGGGCCCAAGCTACTACGCGGCGTAGAGACGGTCGCAGCCGTGGTCGCGCAGCGGCCCGGTCTGCCAGTCCCGGGACCGCCAGGTGTCGAGGAGCGCGGGTACAGCGCTCAGGGTGGTGCGCCAGGAGCCGGTGGCGGACGTGCAGTCGGAGTCGTGCAGCAGCACCGTGCCACCGCCGCGCAGCGAGCCCATCACGGTGTCGTGGACCGAGCGCGGTGTGGCCCGACTGCGCCAGTCCTCGCCCCAGGCAGTCCAGAGCACCGGGGCGAGCCCGAGTCTGCGGCAGGCGAGGTGAGCTGCGGTGCTCATCACCCCGTACGGGGGCCGGAACAGGCGGGGCGCCTCCCCGGTGACCTCGCCGATCATGTCGTAGGCCCGCGCGAGGTCGTCCCGGGTGGAGCGCGGCCCGCGCAGCACGAGCGGCCGATGGGCCCAGCCGTGCACGCCGAGCTCGTGCCCGGCGGCGGCCATCTCTCTGCCGAGCCCGGGTGAGCGGGCGAGCATGGAGCCCAGCAGGAAGAACGTCGCCCTCACCCCTTCGCGGTCCAGCAGGCGCAGGAAGTGCGGGGTGGAAAGGTGGTCGGGCCCGTCGTCGAAGGTCAGCGCGATGTGGTCGGGACGGCCCCGCCCCGACAGCCCGGGCATGGCGCGGTTGCGCAGCGGGCCGATGGCGGACACGGCGGGTGCCGCGTGCGCGGCGGCGAGGGCGGGAAGCGCCCCGGCCGCGACGGACAGAGCGGCCCTTGCGGCACGGGACGTCACAGTTCGTACCTCTCGAAGAAGGTGTGGGCGACGTGAGGCAGCCGCCCGTGGTCGGCGGCGAAGGCGTGCATGAACGGCGCGCCGATGCCGAGCGACAGGGTGGCGGTCAGGCCGACGGCCGCCAACTTGCCTCTGCGCCAAGCGCGGTGGGGTCTCTTGCGTACGTGCGGCTGGGGCCGGGTCGCAGCGGCGACGGCGGCGACAGCAGCGACGGGGCCGGGCGTCGCCGAGAAGAGAGCGAGCCCGGCCGCGCGCTGCCGCTCCCCGAGCGCTCCTCTGGTCAGATCGGTAAGGACGGAGGCGAGACCTCCCGGCTCCGATACCCGTACGGCGAGCCCGGCCTCGTGGAGGGCGGCCGCATTGGTCTGCCCGTGCCCCGGTATGCAGCGGTAACTCATCACGGGCAGCCCGCTGGCGAACGCTTCGAGCGAGGTGAGGCCGCCCGCGTTCTGGACGAGGACGTCGCAGGCGCGCATCAGCAGCGGCATGTCGTCGATCCACTCATGGACGTACCGGAACCCGTCGGCGCGCAACTGCCCGGCCAGCGCCGTGTTGTGCCCGCATACGATCACCGGCTCCGCGGCCGCGCAGTCACGTATCTCGGCGGCGGACTCCCGCACGGACCCGACGCCCCAGGATCCCGCGACCAGCAGGGCGAGCGCGGCGTCGTGCGGAAGCCCGAACCGGTCCCGGGCGTCCCGGCGCCGGCCCTCGTCGACCGCGATGAAACGCGGCCCGGTCACCGGCCCGCTCACCCGCACGGCAGCCGCACCGAGCGCGGTCGCCTGAGCGGCCGGAACCGGATGTGCGGCGAGGTGGGCATCGACGCCGGGGGCGACCCACAGAGGGTGGACGGAGAAGTCCGTGAGATAGGTGAGAGTGGGGATGCCCAGCCGGCCGTTCCGGCGCAGGGCGCCCAGCACTTGGCTCGCGAGTGGATAGGTCGATATGACGGCCCGTGAGTGCGGTCCGACGGCCCGCAGAAGGCGGCTCTCGGCGCCGCGGAGCACGGCGCGCATGGCGGGGCCGGGGGAGCCGGTGCGTTCGGTGGCGGCGTAGATACGCTGATATCCGGCGGGTGCTCTGGTCAGGAGCCGGTGGTAGCCGCCGCGCAGGATGTGGCCGAGCCGGGCCGGCAGCAGGTCGAGGAAGTCGTGCCGGTCCACCTGGAACCCGGCCGCGTCCAGCCGCAGGGCGAGAGCGTCGGCGGCGCCGTCGTGTCCCGCGCCCACGCTCGCGGACACGATGGTGATCCGGCCGCCGCAGGATGGGTCGGGGGGCCTGGTATCGCCCGGGATGTCATGACGGAGCACAGCCGATCAGCCTCCTGAAGCATGCGAAACACCGCCTCCCTCGGGAACCGTGACAGCGGGTCAGGGCAGGGAGTGCCACGAGAACCTACTACATGATGTAGAACATCGGGGCCGGAGCGTCCCGCCCCTTGCCCGGAGCCGGCCCTGTACACCTCCGGGTGTAGGTGCGTTCCATCCCGGGGTGCACGGCCGACGCCGTGATATCGGCCGGTGGGGCGTCGTGGCGGCCGGGGCCCGGACCTAGCGTGGAGAGCGTCCGATCCGGACCCCCGATGCCTTTTTTCGCAAGGATCCTCTCCATGATCGAAGCCCATTCCCTCACCAAACGCTACGGCGAGCGCACCGCCGTCGCGGACCTCAGTTTCACGGTCCGCCCCGGCATCGTCACCGGATTCCTCGGGCCCAACGGCGCCGGCAAATCCACCACGATGCGGATGCTCCTCGGCCTCGACGCGCCCACTTCGGGCCACGCGGTCGTGAACGGCAAGCGCTACGCCGAGCACCGGGCACCGCTGCACGAGGTGGGGGCGATGCTGGAGGCACGGGCCATCCACACCGGGCGCAGTGCGTACAACCACCTCCTGGCCCTCGCCGCCACCACCGGCATCTCGGCCCGCCGGGTGGACGAGGTGATCGACCTGGTGGGACTGCGTGCCGTCGCGAAAAAGAGGGTGGGCGGGTTCTCCCTCGGTATGGGGCAGCGTCTCGGCATCGCCAGCGCGCTGCTGGGCGACCCGGCGACGGTGATCCTCGACGAGCCGGTCAACGGCCTCGATCCCGAGGGCATCCTCTGGATCCGCAATCTGCTCAAGGGCCTCGCCGCCGAGGGTCGTACCGTCCTGGTCTCCTCGCACCTGATGTCCGAAATGGCGCTCACCGCCGAGCACTTGATCGTGATCGGACGCGGCCGGCTCATCGCCGACACCTCGGTGGCCGAGTTCACCGCGCAGGCCGCCGGCGACCTGGTCCGCGTGCGCACCGATGAGGCGGAGAAGCTGCGCGCCCTGCTCGAAAGTCCCGACGTCACGGTCGGCTCGCAGGAGCCGGGGGTCCTGGAAGTGAACGGACTCAGCAGTGAGCGGATAGGGCGCATCGCCGCCGATCACGCCATCGCGCTGGCCGAACTCACCCCGCAGCAGGCCTCGCTCGAAGAAGCGTTCATGGAGCTCACCAAGGACGCCGTGGAGTACCAGGCCCCGGCACCCGAACTGGTCGCCGCGGGCAGCGAAGGAAGTGCGGCATGACGACGGCATCCATCATCCCCGCCTCGGCACGCGGCGAGGTGACGCAGGCCCGGGTGATCCACTCCGAGTGGATCAAGCTGCGTTCGCTGCGCTCCACACTCTTCACGCTGCTCGCCGCCGTCCTCGCGATGATCGGCCTCGGCCTGCTGTTCAGCTACTTCACGGCTGATCACTGGGCGCATCTGCCCGCCGACGAGAAAGCCCACTTCGACCCCACCCTGGTCAGCCTGCGCGGGTTCTTCCTCGCCCAGCTCGCCGTCGGTGTCCTCGGGGTCCTCGTCGTCAGCGGCGAGTACGCGACGGGCATGATCCGCGCCTCACTGTCCGCGGTACCCCGCCGGCTGCCCGTCCTGTGGGCCAAGGCACTGGTGTACGGCGTGGTGGCGTGGGTGCTGACCACGATCGCCTCGCTCGTCGCGTTCCTCGTGGGCCAGGCCGCGATGTCCGGGCACCACCTGGGAACCTCGCTCAGCGCACCCGGCGTGCTGCGGGCGGTCCTCGGAGCGGGCCTCTACCTGACGGTCGTGGGTCTGCTCGGAGTGGCCTTCGGCGCGCTGATCCGCAACACGGCGGGCGGCATCGCCACCGTCTTCGGCGTACTGCTCGTGCTGCCGGTACTCGCCGAGGCCCTGCCCTCGTCGTGGTTCCAGCACATCAACCCGTACCTGCCGAGCACCGCGGGGCAGGGCCTCATCCACATCCACCAGGAGCCGCATACCCTGGCCCCATGGACCGGGTTCGCATTCTTCTGCCTGTACGCGCTGATCGCGCTGGCCGGGGCGGGAGTGGCCCTCAAGCGGCGGGACGCCTGATGGGGCCGGCGGCGACCGGCGGCGGCGCGGGCACACCGACACCGCGGCGCCCCGGCGCCGCCGGTCCCTCACACCCGCCCCGGGCGGGACGATGACGTACACCCCCGTGGCCTCCGTGCGGCGCCGGGCCGAGTCGTGGCGCGCCCTCGCGGGGCACGCCCGGCTCCGGGCCCGTGACAGGCTGTCGCCGCTCGCGGTGGACGCCCTGTTCGCGGCGGCCGTCTTCCTGGCGCTCACCGGCATGGCCCGACGGTCGCTGCACGACCACCCGTGGACGATCGTCGGCTTCACGGCGCCCATGGTCCTGCCGCTCGTCTGGCGCAGACGGGCGCCGTTCGCCGTGTTCCTGACCATGGCGGGGGTCGCGTTCGTCCAGTGGCTCGCCGACCTGCGGCTTCCGGCGGACATCGCCCTGCTCATCGGCCTCTATACGGTGGCCGCGCACGCGAGCAGGCAGCGTACCCGGCTTGCCATCGGGGTCCTGGAAGGCGGGGTGCTGCTGGCCGCCATCCGCTGGGCCCCTGACGACAGGGCCGTCGAGGCGTTCATCGCACTCTCGGCGATGGTGGTGGCCGCCTCGGTCATCGGCAGCAACATGCGCGGCCGGCGCGCCGAGATGGCCCTCCTGGAAGAGCGGGCCCAGCGACTGGAACGCGAGCGGGACCAGCAGGCGCAGCTCGCCGTCGCCGGAGAGCGCTCCCGGATCGCCCGCGAGATGCACGACATCGTCACGCACAACCTGTCGGTCATGGTCGCACTCGCCGACGGCGCGGTCTTCGCCCAGGACCGCACCCCCGAGCGGGCCACCACGGCCATGCGTCAGGTCTCCACCACGGGCCGACAGGCCATCACCGACATGCGGCGCTTCCTCGGCGTACTACGGGCCGACGAGCCGGACGCCCTGCGCCATCCCATGCCGGCCATAGCCGAACTGGAACAGCTGGCCGAGCAGGTGCGTGCCGCCGGGCTGCCCACCCGTCTGGAGATCGAAGGCGACCCGTCAGCCGCTTCCGCCGCCGCGCAGCTCACCGTCTACCGACTGGTCCAGGAAGCCCTCACCAACACCCTCAAGCACACCCCTCTGGGCACCGCGGCCGCCGTACGCGTCAGCTGCGGCTCGCGGGAGATCACGGTCGACGTCACCGACGACGGCCCCACCAACGACTCACCCGTTACCCTCACGAACGGTCACGGACTGCACGGGATGCGGGAGCGGGCCGCGGCCTATGGAGGCACGCTCATGGCAGGCCCTCGTCCCGGCGGTGGCTGGCAGGTCCGCGCCGTACTCGCCCTCAACGGAAGTGAACCTGAGTCCGTATGACCATCCGCGTCCTTCTCGTCGATGACGAGCCCCTGCTGCGCATGGCATTCACGATGGTGCTCGACGCCCAGCCCGACATGGAGCCGGTCGGTGAGGCCGGCGACGGCGCGGAGGCCGCACGGCTCGCCCACGAGCTGCGGCCCGACGTCGTGCTGATGGATGTACGGATGCCCGGCACCGACGGAATCGAGGCGACCGAGCGCATCGTCGCCGAGTCCCCGGATTCGAAGGTGCTCATCCTGACCACGTTCGACCTCGACGAGTACGCCTTCGCCGGGCTGCGGGCCGGGGCCTCGGGCTTCCTGCTCAAGAACGCGCTCCCGGTGGAACTGCTCGCCGCCATCCGCTCCGTCGCCGCCGACGACGCGGTCGTGGCACCGCGCATCACACGGCTGCTCCTGGAGAACTTCGCCCACCAACTCCCTTCGGGCCCCGGTCGCGAAGCCGACGACCGGCTCGGCAGGCTGACCGCCCGTGAACGCGAGGTGCTCACGGAGGTCGGCCGTGGCCTGTCCAACACGGAAATCGCCGCCGCACTGCACTTGGCCGAAGCGACGGTGAAGACGCATCTGAACCGCATCCTGCTCAAGCTGGAACTCCGCGACCGGGTGCAGGCCGTGGTGTTCGCCTACGAAACCCGGCTCGTGCGACCGAGGTAGTCGACGCAGTCGTCCGTTCCGATCTGTGCTCTGTGGCACATCACCTGCCGGGTGCGACTTCCTCGTCCCGGACGGCCACTTCGACTCCATGATCACCCGCCTCGAAGCGGTCGGAGTCACTTACTACGCCGACCCGAACCACACCGAACCCGGCCGGATCAACCACTTGTTCGGCGGCAGCGGCGCCTACTTCAAGGATCCCGACGGTCACAACATGGAGATCATGACGCGCCCCTACAGTCGTCCCCGGTAAGCGGCTCCGGGCACCTGACGCTGTGTCATACCTGCCCCGGGGGGGCAAGCCCCGGGGCAGGTACAGCTCTGTCTTCCAGCGGTTAGTGGCGTGTGGATCCCGTACGGCGTCGCGTCGCGAACAGCACGCCTGCGCCGGCCGTGATCACCAAGGCGGCCGCCCCGCCGATGAGAGCGGTGTTGCTGCCGCCTCCGGTCTCGGCGAGCCCGGTTCCCGCGGCCGGCGAGGACGAGGCGGCCGAGGGGGCCGGGGAGGTGGAGGTGCCGGGGGCGGCGGCCGGGGAGGTCGGCGTCGCGGCGGCGGACGGCGTTGCCGAGTGGGTCGGGTGGG
This sequence comes from Streptomyces sp. NPDC048361, assembly GCF_040651795.1. Taxonomy (NCBI): domain Bacteria; kingdom Bacillati; phylum Actinomycetota; class Actinomycetes; order Kitasatosporales; family Streptomycetaceae; genus Streptomyces; species Streptomyces sp. NPDC048361. The sequence continues at coordinate 91,014 of NZ_JBEZKW010000004.1, read as the reverse complement.
ACGGGGTGCTGGAGGGGTGCGAGGAAGCGACCACGCAGGGGCCCTCCGGGGAGACCGGCAGGTTCGTCAACAGCTCGTCGTGAATGCTGCCCGCCGTCACGTGGATGTTCCACTGGTAGCCCTGCATCAACGGCACCAGGATGGTCGTGCTCACACCCGCCGCGGTGGGGTGCGCGATGTGCCCGGAGCCCACCGTCTCGGAGTCGAAGCCGTCTGCCAGCCGTATCCGCACACTGATGTCCGCGGGTGTGCCGGAGGGGTCCTTGTCCGTGACGATGATGGCGGACATCGCCTTACCGGTGCTGGTGTCACATGTCACCTTCGCGGTGAAGTCACCGATGGTGCAGGCGTATGCGCTCTGCGCGGACATGAGTACGGCAGCGGTCGCGGTCGCGACGGCAGCGGTGACGGCACGCTTGGTTGTCACGGGGTCCCTCCCCAGGAGATGTTTCCATGAAAAGCACCCGGATCCGGGCGCCCATTGGCGAGCGGGCACACGCCCGCCGAAGGCTTCGAGGAGGGCGAGAGCCCGATCGGAGCGGCTCATCATTACACCCGGGCGGTCCGCCGGCGCACCTGCCTCCGGAAGGCGAAGGGCGATAGCCGCGCAGCAGCCAACGCGCCACACCGGGTGCCGATTTGGCCTGAGTGGGGTGACGTAGCCTCCCTTTGTCCCGCCCGGACCTGCGGCAACAGAGGGTCGTTCGAGGCCGGCCGGACAACCGCCACCGGGAGTGTGGACGCCCGGTCTTTGCTCCGCCTTGGCCAAGTCTTGTGCTGGTGAGGATCACGGAAACCTCACGGAATCAAACGCTCTGGCTAATCTGTGCTGCGCCCCTGGGGCAGCACACGGCAGGAGTTCGGCGCACACGCCGCTTGAGGTCGGCTCCGGTGGCCGTACATCCAGACCAGAGACAGCCAGCAAGGGGTGGGGACCACATGTCCGACAAGCCGCGCAAGCCCGCGCACCGACTCTCCAAGAGAAACCGCTACATCGCCTGGGGCGCCGCCGCGGTCGCCGTCGCCGGTGGAGGCGGCATGATCGCGCAGAGCGCATCGGCGGCCACGGTGTGGCCCGCGCAGAGGACGTACACCGGACTTGCCTTCGACACCTGCACCGCTCCCTCCGCCAACGCGATGAAGGCCTGGAAGTCCGGGCCCTACGGTGCGGCAGCTGTCTACATCGGCGGCAAGAACCGTGGTTGCTCCCAGCCCAACCTCACCGCACCCTGGGTGAAGACGGTCACCGCCCAGGGCTGGAAGCTCGTCCCCCTGTACGTGGGTGCGCAGCCGTCGTGCCAGACCGGCTCCAACCCCGAGAAGATGACCGCCTCCAACGCCTCCTCCCTGGGCGCCACCGACGGCGCGGACGCGGCGGCCAAGGCGTCGGCGCTCGGCATGAAGCAGGGCAGCGCGATCTACCTCGACATGGAGCCGTACGACACCAAAAACGTTTCCTGCAACAACGCGGTCCTGTCCTACGTCCGCGCCTTCACCAAGACCCTGCGCGCCAAGACCTACCGAGCCGGTTACTACGGCTTCAGCACCTCCAGTGCGCAGGCCATCGCCACCGCCGCCAACCGCACCGACCTGCCCGGCAACCTCTGGTACGCGAAGTGGGACAACGTCAACTCGACGACCAGCGACTGGCCTTGGTCGAAGGCCCTCTACACGGACCACAGCCGTGGCCACCAGTACATGGTCAACAGCAAGGAATCCCGCGGCGGTTACACCATCACCGTCGACCGTGACGCGTGGGACGGGCCGGTGGCCATCACGGGCTGAACCGGCTGACCGGGCCGTAGGCGGGCAGGGCGGGGCGGCCCAGATAGCCCGCAGTGGTTCAGGTGGGCCGGTCCCGATGGGTGGGCGTCCGTGACGGCCACCCATCCGCCGCCTCCCGCTACTCCTGATCTGCCTGGAGCCGGTCCCCGCCGGCTCGCCGCGTTCGTTCGTCCGCCCCGGCTCAGTCGGTGCGCGCAGCGTCAGATGCTCAATCCCGTCGGCAGTGCAGGAACAGGTGGGGTTCCGCTGCGGCACCGGGGTGCGCCGGGGTGAATACCAAGGTGTGCTCGGACTGCACGGTCAGATGTGCATCGGTGACCATGGCGACGAAATCGTCACGGGAGAAACTCGTCGCGCGCACCGGCTGATCCATGAATACGACCTCGACCCCTTCAGCGTCCACGGGAATGGTCGCCAGCGCCATATGGCCACCGGGCTTCACCGCGCGGGAGAGCCCGGCCACGAGGCGCGTTTGCTCCTCGCGGGACATCTGCAGCAGCGAGAAGTACACGCATACCGCGTCATACGACTCGTCGCCGAGCACGACGGTTCGGATGTCCGCGCACCGGAACTCCGCGCCGGGAACCTGTCGGGTGGCGATCTCAACCATGACGGGGGAGACGTCGATACCGAGCACCTGGTGCCCGGCAGCGGCAAGCGCCGCCGCGGTGGGGCGGCCTGTCCCGCTGCCGACGTCCAACACGCGTGCTTCGGGGGGAAGCTCGCTCAACAGCCAGGCGAGCGACGCCCGGTGCGTTTCGGAAGCGCCGAACGCCTTCTCGTAGGCGAGGCCCAGCACATCGAACACGGCCCGGGCGGGCTGGTCCGGGTCCGGACCCTGGTCCTGGAGGTCCTGGAGGTCCTGGAGGTCCTGGAGGTCCTGGCACTGGCTCGCGTCCCGGCCCCGGCCCCGGCTCTGGCCGTGGCCCTGGCTCTGGCCCATGTCTCCCAGGTAGTCACCACGGCTGTCGCCCAGGCCCTCACCACGGCCCTCGGCCTGAGTCCGGTCCTTGGCCCGACCCGGCCCGCGGTCTTCGTCGTCGCTCACGCCGGCTCCTCCGTTTTGTCGCGCACGCCCTGCCGTTCCCACCCATCGTCCCTGTCCGCACGCCCTTGCGGGCGGAGACAGGGAATTAGTTGGACGTATCGGCTGAGCGCGGAGACATTACGGAGATGCCGTGCCCGACCCGCCCCACCACTTGGGGGCCACTGTGGGTCAACAGGTGCTCTATCCGAGGCGATTGAAGATCCGGCCCACGAGCGAGTGAAGCAACTTGTGGAGGTATCCGATCGGCGGGGTTCCAGGTCGAGCAGGGCCGGCCGCGCCTCCCGGAGTGGAGTGCCTGTCGCCGGCGGGTCGGCGGGTGGCACCGCGGGCTCGGGAGAGGGAGGCGGTCACACGCAGGGTTCGTTCCAAATGGGTGATGCGGAAGACCTTGCGCGCCGACGGTTGGCGCGCGACGACGAACAGGAGCATGCCGTTCCGCTCGACGACCTGACGCAGCCTCAGGAGCAGGTGGAGGTTGGCGGCGGTGACGACAGCGACGTGGATGTCCACGACGACGCATGCGGCACCGGGATGGGGCAGGAGGGCGCACAGCCCGTCCTCGACGGGGCCCGAGTTGTCGGAGTCGATGACCTCGTGCAACTCAATGATCAAACGGTGATCGTCAAGACGGAAGGTGTAGGGCAGGCCGGACATCGGTTTCTCCGTGAAAGCAGCACAAAACAAGGGGCCGCTTCCTAACCCGCGGCTCCATCTTGCCAGAAGCCGCTCGGCCGGCCGCTGGAGCCGGCCTGAGCTGCTTGGCGCTACGGACCGGAGCTACGGGGTGTCTGGCGGATCATGGCCGGGGCGGGCCGGGGCGGGCCGGGGCGGGCCGGGGCGGGGCGGGGCGGGGCGTCTGCGCGGCCCCCCTGGGCTCGGGGGCGCATAGTGGAAACAGGACGTCGCCGTCCGGATCCGTCATCAGCGGCGGCGGCCGATCGCGCTGGAGATACCCCTTCGGACTGGACCGCGGGCCCCGGCGGCACCTGACACCGGCCACTCGCGGGCTCTGCCCGGAACGGAAGCGATCATGACTGGCGTCCCCACGCCCGGCCTGCCGGATGTGACCTCGCTCCTGTTGGACACCACTTCCCTCGACACCTTCCTGCAGGCGTTGGCCGAATGTGCGCTGGCGCTGGCCCCGGAGGCCGAGGGCTGTGGCATCACCCTGGAGCGCCAGGGCCGCCCCACCACGGTCGTCAGCGCCGGCCACGACGCCCCCGAGCTGGACGAAGCCCAGTACGGACAGGACGACGGCCCCTGTTTGCAGTCCCTGCGGACAGGCGAGGAGGTGGCTGTCACCGACATGCTCAGCGAAACCCGCTGGGGCCCCTACCCCGCCCACGCAGCCGCCCTTGGCACCCGGTCCTCCATGTCCTTGCCGATCGCGGCCCACACGGACACCTCCGGCGCCCTCAACCTTTACGCCCCCAAGCCGAGCGCCTTCGAGGCGGCCGACCTGACGGACCTGCGCAATCTCGCCTCCCAGGCGACCGGGGCCATCGAGCTCGCCCATCGCATCGCGGACGCCCGCACCTTCGCCGCCGACCTCCAGGCGGCGCTCGTCTCGCGCAGCGTCATCGACCAGGCCATCGGCGTCATCATGGGCCAGCAGCGCTGCACGGCAGAGGAAGCGTTCGCGATCTTGCGCACCGCTTCGCAACACCGCAACATCAAACTCCGCGACCTGTGCACCGACCTGCTCACCAACATCACCGGAGCCCCACCGCCGGACGGAGAAACGCTGCACCCCCGCCCTTGAGCCTCGCAGGGCTCGCCGGCATCTGGCTGGACCGTGGCATCGACTTCGTCACAGGTGGACCCTCGCCGACGGCAGACGAGACGATGCTCCGCATCGAACGGCTCACCGACCTGCCCGACCACCTTCCACGGCCGCGCCAGGGCGCACAGGGCGCAAGTGCGGCGCATTAGGCGCACACCGGAGTGGGCTTGATGCGGCGCTTCGCGATCACGAGTTGGCAGCCGAGTTCGAGGAGCTCGCCCTCAACAGGCCGGTCTTCGCCGGCAAGCCCCTCACCGGCCGGACAGCGGCCTACCTGGAATCGCTCGCCGACCAGATAGCGGCAATCTATAACTGACGGTTCCACACCAGCCGGTCCAAGGAAGTTGACTCCGTCGTGCCCCTACTCCGAGTCGACTTAGCATGAACGGCCCCCGGGGGCAGGACCCTTGGGGCGACCTGTCGCTCTCACAGCAGAGGCGGGGTCTTGGGACGTCTGGCGCGAGAGCACGTTCACGTCGCGGGGCGCAGGCGCGCGGGGGCCATGGAGTTGGTCGGGTGGTAGGAGGCGGCGGCCAGCGAACTGCCCGTACGCCACTGCTTCCAGGTCAGGTTCCAGTCGCCGTACCCGTTGTCGAAGACGGTCATGGGGGCTCCGTAGCCGTGGACGACATCGACGATGTCGCCGGGGCGGACGGTGTTGAAGAACCACGCGGCGTCGTCCGTTGACATGCCGGTGCAGCCGTGGCTGACATTCTCGGCGCCCTGGGCTTCGAGGGACCAGGGCGCGGCGTGGACGTACTCGCCGCTCCAGGTGAGGCGGGTGGCGTAGGAGACGGGCAGGTCGTAGAAGTCGCTGGTGCCGCGGGCGATGCCAATGGAGTCGCCCCGCATGCGTACCGTGCGCTCCTTGCCGAGGACCACCTTGATACCCGCGCGGGTGCGGAAGCCCTGCTTGCCGGTGGTCACGGGGATCGTTCGGACCGTGCGGCCGTTGCGCTTGACGGTCATCTCGTGTGCCGCGACGTCGGTGACGGCTTCGACCCGGTCCCCGGTGGCGAGGGTGAGCGGCTGTGAGGGGCCGCCGTACAGCGTGTTGGTCACGTGTACGCGGTCGAGGCCGCTGCGGACCTGGATCGTGGCGTGGGCGGGCCAGTACGTCTGGGGCCGGTAGTGCAGCGTGCTGTCGTCCACCCAGTGCCAGGCGCCCCGCACGGCGGGCTGGGAGGTGACCTGGAGCGACCGTTCGACGAGCCGTCGCGCCTGGGCGTCGTCGCCCGGGACGGGCCGGGACAGCTCGGCGACGACGGGCTGCCCCACCCCATAGACCCCGGCCGTGGGGCCGAAGGTCGCGGTGAGGCGGCTGCCCGGTGGTGGCTGCGCGGTCGCCAAGGCCCAACCAGCCTGTCCCGGGGTGCCGTCCTGGTCCTCGGCCGTGGCTCGGATCCGGTAGTGGGTGCCGGCGCGCAGCGGCGCCGTGGTGTGCCAGCAGGAGCCGTCGTCGCTGATCCGGCCGGCCACGTGTCTTCCCATGGCGTCGGTGACGCTCACGTCCGTGAGCCGGCCGTCCGCCGTCAGCCTCACGGTCAGGGCATCGGCCGGGTCGGCCGACGACGTCCTGGTTTCCGTAGCGGAGCCGGGTCGCCCGGCCGGGCCCAAGTCGGTTCGCCGGATGAGCAGTTGACGCCGGTCGGTGTCGTCCCTCGCATCTGTCGCCTGCAGACGGTTCTCGTCCCAGAAGCCCGCGGTCGCGCACGAGCCGACGGGGCAGCTTCCGGAGCACCGTCCGCCAGTGGGCTTCTTGCCCACCACGGCCTCCAGCGCCGTGTCCGCCAGAACGGGGACGGTCGCGGCAGCAGGGTCTGATGACAGAGGCCTGGGCGCCGCGGCGGCCAACGTCATGGCACTTGCCGCGGCGAGCGCCATGCTCCAGTTCCTGACCCGGGGTCTCACCGTGCAGCCCTCCCAGACATCGACAGCGGGGTGGCGTCATCAGAGCAGACCTCGGGGAAGATCATATGACCGCGCCGTCGGCGATGACCCCGAACGGGTGCAGCGGACCGCCCGGTTGCATCAACGCCCGGGGGACGGAAGGGTCGGTGACTACGGCCTTACCCGGCCTTACTGCACCCGGGCCGCCGCGGTCGCCACCACGGCCGCACCCGGGGGCGCCGGCGGGGTCGGTGAGCCAGCCGCGTGAGGCGAGGAGGTCCAGCTCGGGGTGGAAGTCGTCCGCGGGAACACGGCCATCCGATTTGTTCTTACGAACTATCGCTCGAACTATCGCCCCTCTTCTGCATGGCCCAGTCCTCGACCGGCGGGCGGGCTCATTCCGCAATCGGCGGGTGTGGGGGCGGGTACGGGGCGGTCTGCCGTCGTCGTCAGTCTGCCGTCGCACGTGCTTCGGCCGCCGGTGTCGGAACGGTGCAGGCGTCGGCGATTGCCTGCGTGTCCCAGTAGAACGGGCGAACCTCGGTTATCCGCCCGTCCTTGACGCTGATGGTTTGCAGGATAGGGAAGTCGAGTTCGCGGCCGGTCGCGCGAGCGCGAGCACGGACCTGGGTGAGGACCACCGCGGTCTCACCCGTGGCAAGGAACTCCTGCTCCACCATGGCGAACGACTCCCACACCTTTCCCATCTTGAGGAAGAACTGCGCCATGCCGTTGTGCCCGCGCCAAACGCCGCCGTAGGGCAGCGCGTCCGCTTGGTGCAACCGGACGTCCGGCGCGAAGAACGGAGCCAGCAGGTCGAACGAGACCTCGCCGGGACCTCCTGCCTCCAGGTAGGCCGCTTCAGCTGCGTACATGCCGGTGAGAACGGTTGCCGACCGAGGGTGTGGTGACATCGTCATGCCGTCAGCATGGCTGGCGCGGTGGGTCCTTGCTGGCGGCAATCGGACGCCGCGTTACTCGCGGCTGCGGGCTGCGGGCTGCGGGCTGCGGGCTGCGGACTGGGGACTGGGGGGCGGGGTGCGGAAGTGCGGGGGTGCGCCGGCGGGTGCGGCGGGTGCTGCTGCGAGCGCGGGGTGCGGTTTGGCCGCGTACGCGCATCAGCAGCCGGCCCGCGTGCCGGGCGTGTGGAAATCGCCGAACCGCGGTGCGCCCGGCTCCGGTGGGAGCCGGGTGGCGCGGGCGGTGAAGCTGATGGCGTGGTACCAGCCGCACAGCATGAGCAGATCGAGGATCTGTTCGGGGCTGAAGTGGGCGCTGAGGCGAGCCCACAGCTCGTCGTCGATGTCGTTGCCGTCGTGCAGGGCGTCGGCGGTGTCGAGGAGGAGTCGGTCGCGCTCGTCGCTCCAACAGGGGTCGACGCTGGATCCATGGGTCAGGGAGGCGATCTGGTGGGGGGTCAGTCCGGCGCGGTCGGCGAACAGGGCGATGTGGACGCCCCATTCGTACTCGCAGCCGCACCGTGCGCAGGTACGGTCGATGACGAGTTCCCGGTCTCGCAGGTCGAGACTGAGTCGGCGGCTGAGCTGGTAGGAGCCCCAGCTGTGCAAGGCCTCGGCGAGGGGAAGGTTATGGGCGTAGGTGCGGAAGAGGGCGATGGGCTCTTCTCCGCCGGGCATCATGCGCTGCAGTACTGCCGCGGCCTGTCCGGGATACGGGACCGTTAGCGGTGGGATCCGGGTGGCCATGACGGCGACCTCCTGCTGGGCGATGCTTCGAAGTTAGAAGCGCTCTCGGGGAGCGTAGTGTTTCTGATTCCGAAGCGCCAGCCCCGCGCTGGCCCGTGGCATGGCCGGGAGCGAGGGCGAAGGGGACCTCGAAGCCTGCTGCCGAGCGCCAGAGCTCGCCGTTGGTGTGAACGACGACGGCGGCGAGGAGCAGTGTCGCGGCTGCCCAGGCCGGGCCTGCGGTTGGCGAGATGAGTGCGCAGGACACCGAAGGCTGTTCCTGAGCGCCGGTAGGCGTGGGCGCCGGCTTCGGGGCTCCGGCTGTGAAGGGGGCGAGGCTCATTTCGGCTGCACGACGTGATGACTGCGGCCCGTGCGCGGAACGCCTCCCGAGCGCCGCGTTTGGGTGTGGTCGCTCCCGGGGCGGTATCCCGGCGGGGAGTTGACCCCTGGTGCCGGGCGAGGCAGTCCCGGACCGCGCTCACCCGGCCCCGAGCGCCGAGCCTCAGTCGTTGGTCAGGGTGCGGCGCAGGAGAGGCAGCAGACGGTCCCAATGCAGCTGTAGGGCGGCGGAGTTGAAGGCGTCTGTGTCGGCCATGGTGAAGCCGTGCGCGCTGGCGGGGTAGATCTCGGAGGTGTAGTCGACGCCCGCCGAATCGAGAGTGTGGTTGAGCTCTTCGAGAGCCTCGGGCGTCAGGTCGCTTGCGGCGTGACCGAAGTGCACGGGGGCGGCGAGTTGGGCGAAGGGATCACTCCCGTCGGCACTCACGGGGGCGTGGAACGCGGCGACGGCGGCCACTTGGCTGGGGTGGGCCGCGGCGGTGCGTACCGCGAGGAGGCCGCCGATGCAGTAGCCGGTCACCGCCACCGGACCGGCGGCGACCTCGGGCTGCGCGGTGAGGAAACGGAGATAGGCGTCTGCGTCGCGCACCGTACGTTCCGCGGTGTGCGTCTGGATCATGGGCATCAGCTGGGCGAAGACCGCGGGGCGCTCCTCGGCTCCGATGTACTCGGGGAGCTCGATCACCGGTGTGGGGCCGTGCCGGTAGAAGAAATTGGGCACCAGCACGTAGTACCCGTGCTCGGCCAGTTCGAGGGCCATTGCGCGCAGCACGGGCCGGATGCCGAAGCCGTCCGCGTACATCAGCACCCCAGGGTGCCGGCCACCCCCGTCGGGGAAGGCGGCGAACGCGTCGGACTGGCCATCGGCGGTCGGAATCTGCAGAGACTTGGTGGGCATGAGAACTCCTGTCGTGGTTGGTGTGTCGAGCCCGTGAGTTCGTGGTCAACACGACGGAGGCGGATCTCGCGCAGTAGTGGCAGATCCTTGATCCAGCGGCGGGCCGGCACCTGCCCGCACAGCGCTCAGCAGAGCACCGGGACACCGAGCCGTGCGTGGCGCGATGTCTCCGGTGAAGTCCCAGTGCACCTTGTCGTCCGATCCACGGGTCGTCCTGCAGCCCGGCCGGCCACCATCCTTCCCGGTGGTCGGGCGGTTGCGGTGAGGAGCATATGCGGTTCCTGACGTGGCTCGGGTGAGGAGCGGATGCGGGTGTCCGCACTCGCGTGTCCTGCGCGCTGTTGCTGTTGCTGTTGCCTCGGGAGCCGGGGCACGCCCGTAATCGTGGGGCTCGTTTGGCTCGTGGAGCCGTTGGAGCCCGCGTAGTCCGTGGACGAATGGCGGGGGTGAACACCTCCCCTCCACCGTGACGTCCGGCTCGCTCGGGGCCTGCGGCTTCGGTTCGAGATGTGGGGGGCGTATCCCGAGGTGTTGGCGGGGCTTCGCCATGGGGGAGAGAGCCCGGGCCGCCCGGGTGGTCTCCGGTGCGGGGGATGGATCAGCGGCGGGCGCGGGGCGGGGCGGCGGGGGCTTTCGGCTTCGAGCGGGTGGCGGGTGCCTTGGCAGGGGGCGCGGTCTTGGGTCTGCTTGCGCTCTTGGTGCTGGATGCTCCAGTTCTCCCGCCGGCTCCCTGCGAGGGGCTGGATGTCGGACGGGTGCTGGTGGTGCGGCCGGGCGTTGGTCTCGCGGTCGCGCCCGGGCCCGACAGGAGGCACGGTCGGACGCCGGGCGGGACGAGATCGCCACCATTGGTGCGGACCGGAGTCGGGCACGGCGGAGCGTTGTTGGATGCCCCCTGATCGCTGCCGCAGCCGGTGAGTGCGAGGGCGGCGACGGCGGTCGCCGTGAGGATGGTGGCGGTGGCACGGTGCACTGGTGCGCCTTTCGTAGCGGCTCGAATAGCAAGCAAGACGGGCCGACGGTCGCACTGGTTGCAGCCGCACCCGGACTGGGCAACGGCCCCAGGGGCGCAGCCGAGTTGGGAGTCGATAGTGCGGCCGGACCGCGCGGGGCGCCGAGCGCGGTCGGCGCCGAACGGATGCGGCTGAGCCGGCTATCCGTGGCCCTCTGCGAGGCGCTGTGCGAGATGAAGGAGGTCGGCCCGGCGCAGCACGCGTCCGTCGAAGCCTGGCAGGGGAACATGGAGGGGCAGGCTCCAGTGCGCGGGGATCGCGTCCAGTCCGTAGTACGCCCCCGCGAGACCCCCGGTCACCGCGGCAACGGTGTCCGTGTCACCGCCGAGGTCGATCGCGGCCCGTATCGCGGCTTCGAAGCTGGTGGTGGTGCGCAGGGCCCATACCGCGGAACCCAGGCACGGCCAGACGGCGCCGTTGAACTCGGTTGCCTCATCGGGGTGCCAGTGGGGCGAGAGCACGGTGGTGTACCGGTCGCGGTGGTCGGGGTGGACGAGAGCCAGGACGTCCGGGAGCGCGGTGAGGGGATCGGTGTCCTCGAACGTGACGCGGATGAGTTCGTGGAAGATCGCGGTGCCTTCCCAGGCCGCGCGGTCTCCATGGGTGAGAGCGGCGATGCGGCGGGCCGCATTCATGGTGGCTTCCTGACCGGCGGCCGCGAAATGGACCGCGGAGGTCGAGGCCCGCATCAAAGAGCCGTTTCCGGCTGCTCGTTGGTTGACCTGGAAATGGAGCGCGGCGGCGAGGTCCCAGGGCATGCCGTTGGTGAGGACGTCCTCGGTCTGCAGGCCGATGTCCTTGGGATCTGACACAGCCCACCGTTGGAAGCGGCCAAAAATGTCCGGCAGATCCAGTCCGCCCCGGTCCAACAGGGACTCCGCGACCAGGACGGCCATCTGCGTGTCGTCAGTGGCCTCGCCGGGGTCCCAGCCACCGCCTCCGCACATCTCGCCGCCAGCGCCGGGCGTGGGGAATCGGGCGGAGAACGCCCCCCGAAGACTGAACTCGAAAGGCCCGCCCAGAGCATCACCCACCGCTGAGCCGACGATCGCGCCGGCGGCCCGCTGAATCCGTTTCATTCGCGCAGGCTATCCGTGGCGCACCGACGGCCGCGCGGCCCGGGTGACCTGTGGGCCGCACACGTACCAGCTCATGACACGGCCTGTGCGTTGCCAACTGGACCCGTCCTCGATCCACCCTGACCCGCCCTCAACTCGCCCCGTCACTGGACATGGTCATCCGTACTCGTCGAGCAGGCGGGGGTAACCGGCCGCGTCCTCGTCGGGCGCGCGGGTGCGGATGGTGCACAGCTGCACGGCGGTACGGCTGTGCTGGACATACGCGGCGCCCGGGCCCGCGCCCCTCAGGTCAGTTCCCGTACCACCCGGGCTGGATTGCCGACCGCGAGCACGCCTGGCGGCAAGGTGCGAGCGACGACGGCGCCCGCACCCACCACCGTGTTCGCACCGATGCTCACGCCGGGGCAAACGATCACCCCGCCGCCCAGCCACACGTTGTCTCCGATGGTCACGGGCAGGGCCTTCTCCCATCCCGCCCGCCTTCGCACCGCATCCAACTCGTGCGTCGGGGTGAGGAGTTGTACGTTCGGCCCGATCTGGACATCCGACCCGACGCTGATGGTTCCGGTGTCGAGGAATACCGCGCCGAAGTTCACGAACGTCCTCGCACCGATACTGATGTTGTAGCCGAAATCGCAGCGGAACGGCGGCCGGACGCGGACGGACGGGTCCACCGTGCCGAGCAGTTCCGTGAGGATCGCGTGCCGTTCGGCGGCGGGTGCTGTGACTGCCGCGTCGTAGGCGGCGCACAGCCGGACGCGGCGCTCGGAGTCGGCGAGGAGTTCGGGATCGTCGGGCAGGTACCACTCGCCGGCCAGCATCAGGCGTTTGTTCTCACCCACGGGTGTCCTCCCGGCTCGGTTGTCGAAACGGTACGCCATGCAACGCCGCGTGCGGGAAGGCGGCTTCTGCGGGTAGCTCCCGGCGTGTTCGAACCCGGGCTCCTGGCCGAGGCGTATGCCCCCCAACACGCACGGCGGTGGTGGTGGCGCACAACGGGCTGTGCCAGAAGGCGAGTTGAGAGGGCCATCCGTTGCGTGCGTCCCCGGTGTGGTCGGTCGCCCCGCTGTTGCGGTGTGTCCGCCAGGGCGCTCCGACATCAGGTCAGTACCACGTCAGTGCCAGTCCTTGCCCAGGTCGAGGTCGCCGGCGCGGGGCTGGGTCAACGAGAACCAGTTGCCCGAATCGTCCCGGAAAATAGCCTCGGTCCCGTACGGGCGTTCCCGAGGTTCCTGGAGGAACTCCACCCCGTGGGCCTTGAGCTTGGCGTAGTCGCCGTGAATGTCGTCCGTGGCCAGAACGCCCGCGCCGAGCACCCCCTTCGCGATCAGCTTCTTCATGGCTTCGGCGGACTCGAAGTCCATGGCGGGGGCGCCCGGCACCATCAAATTGAGCTCGACCTCGGGCTGATCCTTGGCACCGACCGTCAGAAAGCGCGAGCCGCCCTCTCCCATGGTCATGTCCGTGCGGACCTCCAGTCCCAGCTTGTCGGTGTAGAAGTCCTTGGCACGATCCTGGTCAAGGACCCAGATGGTGGAGATGGTCAGTCCCTTGATCATGGCGTTGCTCCCTGGTGCGCGGTTTTCGGTAATGCCACCGTAGGCAGCCGGATCCTCAGGGCGCTTCTCGAAAATCGCTCTCTCCGGCTGGCGCCTCGGCGCGAGGGAAGCCGCCGGCCCACAGCATCGCGTAACAACCGGGGATGAGGGCGGCCCCACGTCCGACGTGCCGTGCTCGGTATGCGGACGGCGTGAGCCCGGTGGCTTTCTTGAAGCGGGACGAGAAGCTGCCGAGGCTGGAGAAGCCGACCAGGTTGCAGACCTTGGTCACCGTGAGGTTGGCGGTTCGCAACAGTTCCTGGGCTCGCTCAATGTGGCGTCGGGTCAGGTACTGCCCGTGAGGCTGCGACGCCGCGAGGCCGACCGACGTTGGCGGGCGCGGCCGCGGGACAGTCAGAAGGGCTCGCCGACCTCTCCGAGCCGGATCCGGCTGGAGCACTGCTTCATCTGGAGCCGATCGTCGGAGAACCAGCCCTGCCATGGTTCGTCCAGGCGCTGCCAGGCCGCCGGCTGCCCCTTCTCGGGGTTGAGTGGCGTCTGCCGATCGATGACCGCCAGGTAGGAAAGCCCCGTAGTGGCCGACCAGTCGGGGTGGTAGGAGCGCACGGTGGCAGCAGCTGGTATCGCCAGCAGCTCCGTCTTCACTCCGGTCTCCTCGAACAGCTCTCGACGTGCTGCCTCGCGTGGCGTTTCTCCGGGATCGACTTTGCCGCCCGGCGGCACCCACCCGCGCCAGCGGTGGTGCACCAGCAAGACGTGCGTCAAGGCCTCGTCGAACGCCCACACCTCAGCGGCCAGCGGCCCATCTGCAGCTGCGCCAGGGCGCAGCAGCCACTCCAGCGCGCTGTCGAGTTCGACAAGAGCCTGACGCGTATCCCTGATTGCAGCTTCGAGGGTGCGTGGCGCTGTCCGATGGTCATTCATCCACCGGAGAGTACGGCGAGCCACTGACAATCGAGAGCCCTCTACCGCTGCATCCCGCTGCTCCCGCTGCTCCCGCTGCTACGGCTGCGCTTCCGACGCCCTACCGTCGGCACCGCGGTCCGCGCCCCGCGGGGGTGCAGGGGTGGGGAAGCGGTGGCCCACGTCCGCGAGGCCCACGTCCGCGGGACGTTCTATCGGCCGAGCGGCGCTCTAGCGGCGGATCGCCGAGATGAGTCCGCCAGGCCCCTCTTCACGCGGCGGCGGCGTGTTGATCGGGCGGCCGTACGCGGCGGCGCGCTCGCGCACGGTGTGACTGTCGGCCTCCCAGCCGTGCGTCGCCAGCCAGCCCACCGGGTCGTCGGGCATCTCCGAGACCCACATGGACGCCGCCGTTCCCGGTGCGGCGTCCGCGCCGAAGCGCTCGATCACGCCGCGCGAGCCCAGGGTCAGCCCCATCCAACTGCCTGCCGCCGATTGCGCGCTGATCCGGGCCAGGAGCAACTCCACCGCGTCCTCGGGCAGATAGATCAGCAGACCTTCGGCGATCCACGCGGTCGGCACGGCCGGGTCGTGCCCTGCGGCCGCCAGCGCGGTCGGCCAATCCTCACGCAGATCCACCGCCACGGTGACCCTCTCGCAGCGCGCCACGGCCTGCTCCTGGCGCAGCACCGTAGCCTTGAAATCCAGTGGCGCGGAGGTGTCGACTTCGAAGAGCCGGGTGCCCTCGGGCAAGTCCATCCGGAAGGCACGGCTGTCCATGCCGGCACCGAGCAGCACGACCTGCCGAACCCCGGACGCGGAGGCCTGCCACAGCAGGTCGTCGAGGAACTTCGTCCTGATGACGATGGAGAACGAGACAGCCAGCCGTCGGCGCCGCGCGGCTTCGTCATCGGGCAGCGGCGCCGAATCGGGCCACAGGCCACCGGCGGTGGCGAAGGCCTGCGCCAGCGGGTCGCGGAACAACGCGTCCTTCCGCTCGCTCTCCAGCGCCCGTACCCTCGCCACGCCCACAGCGGTGGCCCACACTCCCGACGGCTGCACCCGCCCCTGCTCATCAGTCACCGTGTCAGCCTAGTTGGTCGCTTTCGGGGCTTGCGGAGGGGAGAGGGTTCGGTGTTCAGGGTGGACTCGAGCACGCCACCCAGGATGTCGAGGGTGGGCCCGTCGTCATACATCCCCTGGAGGACACCGTCGAATCTTGGCTTCGACGGGCATCGGCGAGGGTGGGGCCCGATGCGGCTTCGGTGAAATGGGGCATGGTGAGGCACCGGCGGGTCCTGGCGAGGCGCCGGCGGGTGGGGGCCTTGTGAGGCCGATGAAGCTGCCTCGGCGTCCCCGACCTCATAGCGCCCCGTGCAACCCGAGAGAACGACTGCATGACCATCTTCCGCTGTGTCAATTGTCAGCAGCCCGTGACCAGCGAAGTGGTGGCGAGAGAACCAGTGAGGGGTCGCGAGCGGCCATCGGGTCACGAGGTCGTTCCGCCGCGGATGTCTCTGGGGACCTTCACGATCCACTTCGACGGCAGCCTTCTGATCTGCCACCCGGAGGACGTTCCTGGGACAGCGCTTCACGCCGACCCGCGGCGTGTCAGTGGTTGCTGCGGGCTCGCCGGCCAAGACGGGCCCAACCTCGTCTGCGGCAGATGCGGCAGATTCGGCGTTGAGGTAGCGACGAAAAGTCCGATCGGGGTCCAGCAGCGTCGTGCCCGGTAGGAGACTGCGGCGCCGCCGCTCGGCACGGTCGTGGTTGGCTAGCGCCGCGTCGACCAGCTCGGCGGTGAACACCTTCGTCGGAATCCACCTCATCAATCGGTTCGGGCTGGGCGGGCCGGACGCAAGCAGGTGGCGGTCACAGTGTCACTGCCATGGGGCGCCGCGATGGCGCGTCGGTGGTCTCGCAGATCGAGGTTGGCGGCTCCATCAGCCCGTCCGGGCGGCTTGACCGCCCCGTCCGAGCAGTCCGGTCGGAGCGACAGGACCCTGGTCGGCCATGCGTGGCAGGGCTCGGCGTGAGACGGCGGTGACGGCCAAGGGGAGGAAGGGACGCAGCGGCTGGACGCAGCGTAGCCAGGGTGGGGCGTACAGAGAGGCACGACGTCGGTCGATGCCGCGGGCCAGCCAAGTGGCGATGGTGGGCGCGGGGTAGGTGCGCCGGGCACCGGGTGGCATATGGGCGCGTAGCTCACGCAGCACTGTGTGCTGGTCGGCGTCGCGGATCATTTCGGTGTCGGTCCAGTGGACGTAGGCGATACCCACCTGGGTGCCCTGGGGCGCCAGTTCGGCGCGCAGGGACTGGGCGAAGGACTCGACTCCCGCCTTCGACGCGCAGTAGGCGCTCATCATCGGCGCCGAGCCGAACGCGGCGGTGGAGGCGATTTGCAGAAAGTAGCCACGGTTGCTGAGCAGCGCGGGAAGGAACACGCGGGCGGTGGTGGCGCTCCCGCAGAGGTTGACCTCGATGACGCGCCGCCATGTCGTCGGGTCACCGGTGGCGAAGGGGCCGCCTTCGGCGATACCCGCGTTGGCCACGACCACCGACGGAGGCCCCAACTCCTGGTCGACCGTGCCGGCCGCGCGCTCCATCGCTGCCTCGTCGGTGACGTCCACATCGACGCAGCACGTCTCTGTCGGCAGGGCCCGGGCGACCTCGCGCAGGCGGTCGCCCTCCAGTCCCAGCAGGGCCACCCGCATGCCGCGCTCGGCAAGCTCCCGCGCCAACACCGCACCTATACCGCGGGCTCCGCCGGTGATGACGGCCGTACGGCCCTGCAAACCGTGCACAGGGCCCATGACGGTCCCTCCAGGTGAGGCCGCCGCCGTCCGCGTGGTTACCCGCGACGGCGGTTTCAGGTCTGAGGCGGTCGGTCGGTTTCCGGTCTGAGGCGGTCGGTTCGCGATCCGATGGGTGTCTGATGGGAGACTGCCCTCTCCCCCTACCGACCATAGGCTGGTCCGGCGCCGGCAGCCTGTCGCACAGCCTGTTGCGCGCTGAACAGCCCAGCCATGCGCCATGCCCAGCCCCGGCCCAGCCTGGCAAAGTGCAGCGACCATGGAAGTCCGACGTGCCGGTCAGTACGCTCTCCCTCCGCATCCGCATGGGCCCTCAGCCGCTCAGCTGATCACCAGTCGAGGCGTTCATGTGTGGAGGTGGCTGCGTTCCCCGTTGTGGTCGAGGATGCACAGGATTTCGGCGGGGCCGCGGTCGCTCCGGATGGTGTGCGGAGTCATCGTGGAGAACGAAGCGGCCTGGCCGGTCTCGACCCGGATGACGCGTTCGCCGAGATAGAGGATGACGGTGCCGGACAGGACGGTGAACCAGTCCCGGCCGGGATGGACACCGAGGTCGCCGGGGGCGACGCTGCCGGCCTGGTCGGTGATGCGCATCTTGGCGACGGTCAGACCGTGGGGGCCGCTGTCCTGGGTGAGGAGCCAGATGGTCAGACCGCGCTTCTCGTCGCGGTCGGGGCGGATGACGACGTCGGAGTCGTCAGGGGACTCGACAAGCTCGTCCAGGGACTTGCCCAGGGCTCCCGAGATGGCGGTGAGCTGATCGAGGCTGATGCGCCGGTGGCCGGTCTCGATCCGGCTGAGCTGGGACGGACTGATGCCCGCGCGTTCGGCGAGGTTGTCCAGTGACCAGCCATGGGCCTTGCGCAGGGCTCGGATCCGCATCCTGACGATGGCATCCACCGTAGCTTCTTGCTCCACCGGCAAGAGTCTATGACTGGAAGGCAACGATCGCTTTACCGTCGCGGCATGAACGAATTTCACAGCGCAACAGGTCCCACCAGCCACAATCGCGCGATGGGCTCCGGTGGCGCGATGGCGGACCTGTTGGAGCTGGACGCAGAGGTTCTTGCGCCCTATCTCGCGGAGCTGACCGGCTGGCTCGCCGAGCTTTCGGACGCTGCTCCGGCCCGAATCCTGGACCTGGGCAGCGGCCCTGGCACCGGCAGTCTCGTCCTGGCCCACCGATTTCCCCGGGCGGTGGTGACGGCCGCGGACATCTCGCCGCAGATGCTGCACCGTCTGCAGGCGCAGGCAGCTCTGCGCGGTGTCACGGACCGGGTCCGCACGCTCCAGGCGAATCTGGATGAGACGTGGCCACAAAGGGACGGGGAGGGTCCGTACGACCTGATGTGGGCCGCGGCTTTCCTGCACCACGCGGCCGTCCCCCATCGCATCCTCACCCAGGCCTTCGAGCGCCTGCGGACGGGAGGGCTCGTGGCCGTCACCGAGATGGACTTCTTCCCCCGCTTCCTGCCTGAGGACGTCGGTATCGGGCGGTCCGGCCTGGAGGCCCGCCTGCACGCCGCGACGGATACCCGGCCGCCCTCCGAATGGACCGACGAGCTGATCGACGCCGGGTTCGCCGTCGAGGCCCGTCGGCCCTTCGAGATCGCACTTGACCGCACGCAGGCAGGGCCGGCTCTGAACCGCTACGCCCACGTCTGCCTGGCAAAGCTGCGCTCCCACGCGGCCACCGTCCTCGACACGAACGACCTGGCCACCTTGGACACCTTGCTCGACGAGACACAGCCGCACAGCATCGCGCGCCGCGACGACCTGTGTGTGCGCACCGTCCGCACCACCTGGATCGGTCGTCGTCCCTGAGCCGCAGAGCGCAGAGCGCAGAGGGCGGGGCCGTGCCGCAGCCCAGCCCGGCCAAGCTCCTCAGCCCCTTCCCGGGGCGGGCTCCGGCGGGGCTTCAGCCGCCGGAGAAGTACGACGGTGTGCGGACTCGCATCGTGGCGGCGAGCTCACGGAGAACGGCGTCGCTCACCGGGGGAGTGGTCGCCTCGATGACTGCGACAGCGCCGCCGACCCGCGTGAAGTACGTGACGTACTGGTAGTTCGACGATCGCCACACTCCGGGAGCCACCTGGGTGCAGGCGGGCGACGGTGTCGGAGAGTCGCCGGTGACCGCCGTGCAGTGGGAGGGCGGCGTGAATCCCGGCTGTACGGGGCCGACGATCACCTGGATCTCCTGGTGCAGCTCGTCCATCGTGTTGGCGCCCCTGCGCAGGCTGTCCGGGGTGAGCCGGTAGTAGAAGGTGGGTGTGCTTCCGGGAGTCGAACCGGTCGTGCCGACGCCGTTCAGGTAGTAACCCGCGGGCAGGTTCGGCCCCAGGAGGGAGACACGGGCAGCGGCCAGTTCGCTCTCCTGGCTGCTTCGCGCGGCCCGCGAGGCGGCAAACGATCCGATCGGCATCAGCAGGACCAGGGCAAGGGCCACGACTGCACGCGGCCACAGTGGCCTGCTCGACTGAGTGGCCCAGGCCGCGAGGGCGAACAAGGCTACGTACAAAGCGAGTTGGACGAACAGGGCCCCGACGGAAGTCCACTCGCTCGTGTGCGTACTCCAGGCGACGTACCAGTCGATTCCGACACCGAGCAGGGCGGTGAGCCAGGCCGGCCGGACCTGGACGATACGCAGGGCTGCCCACGAGAAGAGGAAATCCAGGAGTGGCGCGGCGTAGGTCCACAGAAGGGCGACCCCCAGGCAGCCATAGCCCGACGCTTTCCGGCAGGCGCTGGAGTCCAGCAGTAGCCATGTCGACAGCAAGAAGACCGCCACCGTGACCAGCCCGACCCCGGCCGCCCGCGCCGCACGCGCCGCACGCGCCACATATCGCGACTGTCTCACCGCCACCGGTTCGCCCAGCACACTGCTCATCATGTCCTCCCCCGAGTCGTACCAGAGCCTATAGAACGGCCTGTTGGGGCGTGACATGGCCCGGGCGGCTGGACGCTGAGCGCGATCGGCATGGCCCGGCGCGAGTGGCCGGCGACGCCTCCGGGTCCGGAATGCCGCAGACCTCGATGCCCGCCACCGGCCCGCCCGCCCGGCCGGGGCCGGGTGGAGAGCGTGCGCACTTCCCTGGGTTCCTTCAGGTCTTCACCAGGACGAGTCGACCTGTCACCTTCCCACGTCGTCCGCAGCGAGCAAGGTTTGAGCGACGGTCAGTTCCGGAGGAGCCCGGAGCGAGCGGGCCCGTGGGCTGATCCCGTCAGCTCCCGTGCGGCACCGAGTCGATCATGGTTGAATCCTGCGCGTTGTAGAGCGTCGCGGCGCCTCGGGGGGCTGGGTCCGTGCTCGCCCACCCCCGTCGGCAAGTGACGCGGGTCACATCGGCTCCATGTCACGAACGGAAGGGCCGCTTGCGTCTGTTGGTCGTCCGCACGGCAGGAACGACCGACTCGAAAGAGGCAGCAGAGCGATGAACGCGACGGCAGCACGGCAGCACGAGGTTCTGGTCCTGGGCGCCGGCTACGCGGGGCTCGCGGCGGCGATCCAGCTCGCGGCCCGTACCAGGAAGCGCGGAAACCTGCATGTCACGGTGGTCAACCCCTACGACACGTTCACCGAGCGGCTCCGGCTGCATATGACCGCCACCGGCCAGCAGACGGCCGAGCTGCACATCCCGGAACTGCTTGCCGGGACCGGGGCCCACTTCGTTCGCGGTTGGGTCACCGCCGTGGACGCGGAGGCCAGGACCGTACGCGTCGACGACGACCGGGTTCTGCGCTACGACACCCTGGTCTACGGCCTCGGCGGCATCGCCGACACCACGACCGTCCCCGGCGTGGACGAGTACGCCCACACCCTCGACAGCCCGCAGGACGCTGCCGTACTCGCGCGTCGGCTGGCCCGGTCGGACGGGAGGACCGCCGTGGTCGGCGGCAGCGGGCTCACCGGCGTCGAAGCCGCCGCGGAGATCGCCGAGCGGTACCCCGAGCTCAACGTGGTGCTCCTGGGCCGGCGGGAACCCGGCGCGGGCATGCACCCGCGGGCCAAGACCCACCTGGACGGGGCGCTCGCGCGGCTCGGCGTGCAGGTACGCAGTGGCGTCGAGGTCACCAAGGTGCTGCCCGACAGCGTCGAACTCGCCGACGGTTCCAGCATTCCGGCGGCCGTGGTGCTGTGGACCTGCGGCACGCGCGTCTCGCCGCTTGCCGCCGCCGCGGGCCTCACCGTCGACGATCGCGGCCGCGTGGTCGCCGACAGCTCACTGCGCTCGGTCTCCCACCCGGACGTGTACGCCGTGGGCGACGCGGCCGCGATCCGGCAGGGCTACGGATTGATGCACGGGACCTGTCAGAGCGGCATGCCCGCCGGGGTGCACGCGGCTCTCTCGATCCTGCGGGCACTGGCCGGCAAGGAGCCCAAGCCATTCCGTTTCGGTTACTACCACACGCCCGTCAGCCTCGGCCGCGACGACGGCGTCGTGCAGTTCACCCACCCCGACGACAGCCCGCGCCGGATCGTCCTGACCGGCAAACGGGCCGCGAAGTACAAGGAGACGGTCACCGCCTCGCCGTGGCCCACCTTCGCCCGTATGAAGAAGATGCCCGCCTCGGGCGCGTTCTGGCCGCACGGCGGCCGTTACACCCGGACCTGGAGTACCAAGTGACCCAGCGCCGGCCGCACCAGACCGACTCCGAACGGCGGCCGCTACACCCGGACCAGGAGTACCAAGTGACCCAGCGCCGGCCGCACCAGGCCGACTCCGAACGGCGGCCGCTACACCCGGACCAGGAGGATCAAGTGACCCAGCGCCGGCCGCACCAGGCCGACTCCGATCAGCTCGTCTTCCAGGAGTACCGCACCCTGCTGTTCTCCGTCGCGTACCGCATTCTCGGCTCCGCAGCCGACGCCGAGGACGCGGTCCAGGACGCATGGCTCAAGTGGTCGGCGGCCGACCGCTCCCAGGTCGCCGACCCCAAGACCTACTTGGCCCGGATCATCTCCAACCTGGCGATGGAGCGGCTCCGTTCGACCCGCTCTCAGCGCGAGACCTACGTCGGGCCCTGGCTGCCCGAGCCGATCCTCACCGGCCCGGACACCGCCGAGGGTGTTGCCGCGGCGGACTCGGTCTCCATGGCCCTGCTGATCGTCCTGGAGACGCTCAGCCCGCTGGAGCGCGCGGTGTTCGTGCTGAAGGAGGTCTTCGCCTTCAGCTACCGCGAGATCGCGGAGGCGGTCGAGCGCTCCGAGCCGGCGGTCCGTCAGGCCGCGCACCGCGCCCGCGAGCACGTGCAGGCCCGCCGCCCCCGGTTTGCCGCGGACCGCGCCGGCCAACGCGACGTCACGGAGCGGTTCTTCGCGGCGGCGACAGGGGGCGACATCAACACCCTGATGGAGGTGCTCTCCCCGGACGTGACCCTGTGGACCGACGGCGGCGGCAAGGTCCGCCAGGCGCTCAAGCCTGTCATCGGTCTGGAGACCGTGGCCCGCTGGTTCGCCGCGCTCGGCACTGTCACCTACCAGGGCGTCGAGCCGGGGCAGATGCGGGCGGAACTCACCTGGATCAACGGTGGCCCGGGGGTGGTCTTCCGCGGGCCGGAGGGTGTGATCGCCACGATGACGTTCGACTTCGATCCGCAGGGCCGCATCTCAGCCATCCACAATGTCGCCAACCCGGACAAGCTCCATGCCATCGCCGAGGGCATCCGGCACGAACTCCCGTGAACCGCCACACCGTTGCCGCCCATTCGAGGACTCCCCCGCCGGCCACGGCGAGGGAAGGCGGGGGAGGAAAAGGCGTGGAGCGATGATCAGTGGAGCTGGTAGCTTTCAGTCGACCGTGACACCGCCCAAGGAGGTGAGACCCATGAACGCTGTACCGATGTGGGTGCTCCCCCTTGCCGTCACGGCCGGCGGTTAATGTCGCGCCGGGAGCACCCCAACAAGGCACTCCCGAAAGGCAACACCTATGTACTCTCTGCAGTTCACCGCCGAGTCGTCGTCGAACGGCATGCTCGAACGCGACTTCACCCTGGGCGATGTCCCCGGTGTCCTCTGGTCGCCTGCCTCCGGCACGGCCGATCGCGCGCCGTTGGTGCTGATGGCCCACGGCGGCGGCAACCACAAAAAACACCCGGCGATGGCGGGCCGTGCCCGCCTCCTCGTGACCGGTTGCGGCTTCCATGTCGCCGTCATCGACGCGCCCGGTCACGGCGACCGGCCTCGTACAGCGCACGACGAGGCCGAAGTCGCCGAGTTGTTCCGGGCGAGGGCGGCGGGCGAGCCGGAAGGCCCGATCGTCGTGCGCTACAACGACCACTTGGCGGAACGCGCCGTGCCCGAGTACGTGGCCGTGCTGGATGCCCTCCAGGATCGTCCGGAAATCGGCACCGACGAGTCGGTCGGCTTCTGGGGCATCAACATGGGTACCGCGATCGGCGTGCCGTTCGTGGCGGTCGAACCCAGGATCACTGCCGCGGTCTTCGGTCAGCACTGGCCTGATGCCCTGGCCGAGAAGGCGAAACGGATCACCGTCCCGATCGAGTTCGACCTGCAGTGGGACGACGAGCACATCGCGCGCGAGGACGGCCTCGCCCTGTTCGACGCCTTCGCCTCAAAGGAGAAGTCGTTGCACGTGAACTCCGGCAAGCACAAGGAGCTGCCGAGGTACGAAGCCGAGAGCGCGGTCCGCTTCTTCGCCCGTCACCTCGGCCGTACGTTCACCTCCCCTGCCTGATGTGCGCGGCCGCGGGCCCGGTCGAAGCACCGGGCGCCGCGGCCTCGGCACGCTGCCGGTGGGGCTGCGGCCCGGGGGCGGCCGGCGTCGTGTCACCTCTCCGGCGGGCGCCCGAGCCGTGAGCGGCGGTGGTCGGGGAAGCGGATCCCGCGCGGATCGAGCAGATCGACCAGATCCATGAGGGCGTGTTGCAGCGTGCTGCGCCGGGCGTACGCGCGTTCACGGTCGGAGCCGTCACGGAAGTACACCCGCAGGAAACCCCGGTCCACGATGTTGTAGAGGCGGGACTGGAGGTCGAAGGCTGCCCACAGGAGCGGATCGCGGTGGCGTCCCATGAGGTCCTGCTGCGCGGTATGGCGCTCCAACTCGTGTGCGAGCAGCGCCTGTCGGCGGCCGGAGCGTGCCGAGAACCAGACACTGGCGAGGGCCACCGAGCCTGACAGGGACGCGACGAGTAATTCGGTATTCACAGGTCCAGGAGCGTATCGGGCGCGGAGGCGTCCCACCCGCTCGATCGTGGCACATCGCAGGGTCAGGACGGCGGTGCCCACGCGGTCCGTCCGCGTTGAGGCCCCGGGGCGGTGGGGGACATAGGGTCGAGGCATTTTTACTACATTGCACGTGTATTTGGCATATGCCTGGGTAGGTGTTGAGAACGGAAAAGTCGCTGCTGTGCGGCGTGGAGGTGGCGAGGATGGCGGCAGGCAAGAAGGCCAAGAACGTGGCCCATAAGGCCAAGGGCAAGATGAAGGAAACCACTGGCCGGGCTGTCGGGAACGAGAGCCTGGAGGCAAAGGGCGCTCGCGAGCAGATCGCGGGGGACGCCAAGCAGACGGTGCAAAAGGGGAAGGACACGTTGAAGCACTGAGCGCCGGGGGAGTGCGGTGCGTTCGCAGAGCGACGCGAAGGACCGCGCATGACGCAGAGCGAGGGCCGGCATTTGGTGCCGGCCCTTCTGCGGTCACGGGTCGCGGTGGTCAGCGCCGCTGCCGGCGGCGACCACGACGTGGCGTCTCGGGCTCTTCCTCATCGTCCTCGGAGTCCTCCTCGGTCTCGTCCTCGGGGGCTTCGTCCTCGTCCTGTCCGTCTTCGTCGTCTTCGTACTCCTCCTCGTCGGCGTACGGTTCCTCGGTCTCGTCCTCCTCCTCGGCGTTGTCCTGCCCGGGTTGCTCCTCCTCGTACTCCTCGTCGTAGTCGCCGCCCTCCTCCTCGGTGTCGTCCTCGGGCGCTTCGTCCTCCTCCTGGCCTTCTTCCTCCAACGCCTCTTCGTGAGTGCGCACCACCTCACCGTCACGGATCTCCCCGCGCCAGCCCTCCGCCTCGTCCGTGGTGAGCGAGACGTGTCGCAGGAAGTGCTTGAGGTCCAGACGCAGCCGACGGCCCTGAGCCCGCCAGATGTTCCCGGTCTTCTCGAAGAGCCCGGAGGGGTAGTACTCGACGACGACGACGATGCGGGTCAGTGTGGGCACCAGCTCGTGGAAGCTGACGCACCCGCGTGTGCTCCCCTTGGCGCCCTCCGAGGTCCATACGATCCGCTCGTCGGGTATCTGCTCCTGGACGGTGGCCTTGTATCCGCGCGTGGAGGGGCCGACCTTCACCTTCCAGTCGCTGGTGGTGTCGTCGTCGCGGGAGACGCTGCGTACTCCTTTGGCGAAGCTGCTGAAGTCCTCGTACTGAGTCCAGTGGTCGTACACCGTGCGCAGGGGCAGGCCGACGTCGATGAACTCGATGATGTTGATGACCTTGCCGCCGCTCTTACGGCCCTTTTTGCCCTTGCCGAACAGGTTCGAGGCGGCGTCCGTCACCGTGTCCTTCACGTTGCTGACCTTCTGCCCGAGCATGGCCTTGACGGGGGAGTCGCCCTGCAGGAGCCGGCCTCCGACGCCGGCGATGTCGGAGAGCTTTCCCTTGCCGTCGGCCACGTCCTGGAGCTGGTCGGTGACGTCCCAGAGCTTGTCGGTCGCCTTGTCCGCCAGCTGTCCTGCCTGGGCACCCAGGAACGAGGTCGCTTCCTCGATGAGCTGATCCAGTCCGGACTTGCCGTTCCGTCCTTCGGAGCGCTGTGACTGTGCCATGGCCTACCTCCCCGCGGACGGCCTGCGGCCCGCCGTCTTCTTCGCTGCTGTCTTTTTCGCCGTCGTCTTCTTGGCGGCCGTCTTCTTCGCAGGCGTCTTCTTCGCAAGCGTCTTGCGCGCGGGTGCGCGCGCCGAAGTCTTCTTCGCCGCGGTCTTGCGGGCGGGCCCGCTTGCGCTCTTCCTGGCGCTCGCCTTCTTCTCGGGGGGCTTCGAGGCCGCCTTGTTGGCGGTCTTCTTGGCCGGCGCCGCTTTCTTGGCCGGTGCGGCCTTCTTCGTCGCTGGGCGGCCCCCGCCGGCCCGAGAAGGTGTGCTCTTCCTGGCGGCCGGCGAGCGGCCGGCGGCCCGGGATGATGAGCTCTTCTTGGCGGGGGCCTTCTTCGCTGGGGTCTTCGCCGCGGACTTCTTCGCAGGCGTCGAAGGTGCCGAGGGTGTTGAGGGACTCCGGCGACGCGGGGACCCGCGGGGGGCGGGCTCGGAGGCGGCGCTGCTGCGGGAGCGCGGGGAAGGCCGGCTGCGTCTGCGCGGCGGGGGAGCTTCCTCGGGCTCCTCTTCCTCGTCCTCTTCGTCCTCCTCATCCTCTTCGTCTTCGGGCCGCCTCGCGTAGGCCTCGTCCTCGCTCTCGTCGTCGTACTCCTCCTCGCCTCCCTCGTCCTCGGGCTCCTCCTCCGGTTCTTCTTCGCCCTCGGTTTCGTCCTGCGATTGCGCGTAGCCGTCCTCGTCCTCGTAGGAGTCCTCGTCTTCGTCTTCGTCCTCGTACGGCTCCTCGCCCTCGCCCTCTTCCTGGTCCCGGTCCTCGCCGTTGTGCCCGCTGCCGAGTTCGAGGGTGCGCTGATGGAGCGAGTCGGCAAGGTCGGCGAGCTTGCGGTTGGCGGTCGCGCTCAACGCCTTCTTCCCGACGCTGAGGGCTTCGCCGCGGAGTTGCTCGCTGATCTCGGCGAACTGCGGCGTTTCCTTGAGCTTGGCCAGGCCCTGCGTCATGAGCTGGGCAGGGTCGAGACCGAAGCGGCGCCCCGCGAGATAGGTCGCCACGGAGAAGGCGAGGCGACCCTTCTTGGCGCGTCCCAGTACGTAACCCCCGGCCATGGCGGCCGCGAGCGTGATTTTGGTCGTGTCCTGCATGAGCTGCAATCCCTTCACCCGGGCTGCTGACTTCATGCCGCCCGGGAACGTCCGGGGTCCGCGGCTACGCCGACGTCGTGGTGATGTCGGATGCCGACGCAGGGAGACCGCCCCGCTCAGGAGGCCTACCAGCCCCCTGCCCCCGAGGCGAGAGAGATATGTACATATATGATGGCATTGTATTCGGCACGTGGTGTTCCCTCAGTGGAGTGACCGATGGCCGCACCAGAACCGGCTAGACCGCGCCGTGCCCGTCCGCGCCCGGCCGATGAAGCCGACGACGCAGACAGGGACGGGCCGCGTCGCGCGCCCGCCAAGAAGGCCAGGGCCGGCGTCCCTGACGCGGCCTCCGCGATGCGTTCCGCCGCCGGACAGCTCGCCCAACTCCTGGGCCGCGTCCCCGATTCCGTCACCTCGCTCAAACCGACCGAGGACGGGTGGGAGGCACAGGTCGAGGTGGTCGAACTGGAACGCATCCCCGATACGACCAGCGTGATGGCCA
The DNA here is from genome assembly GCF_040651795.1 of Streptomyces sp. NPDC048361. Classification (NCBI taxonomy): domain Bacteria; kingdom Bacillati; phylum Actinomycetota; class Actinomycetes; order Kitasatosporales; family Streptomycetaceae; genus Streptomyces; species Streptomyces sp. NPDC048361. The sequence continues at coordinate 63,825 of NZ_JBEZKW010000004.1, read as the reverse complement.
GTTACAAAGTCGCCTTGGACCCGCGGGGAGCGCTGGTTTCCTACGAGCGGACCCGCCGCTACAGCCGAGGCATGATCGACCGGCCGACCTAGCGGAAGGGCCGCCAGGGAAGGAGGCGCCATGACCATGGTGCCGCAGAGCGGCAGCAGCATGAGCAGAGGCGGAGGGGGCAGCGGCAACCTCTACGACGTCCTGGAACTCATCCTCGACCGCGGCCTTGTCATCGACGTCTTCGCCCGCATCTCGCTGGTCGGCATCGAACTCATAAAAATCGATGTACGGATCGTGGTGGCCAGCGTCGACACCTATTTGCGCTTCGCCGAAGCCTGCAACCGCCTCGACCTGGAAGCCGGCCGCAAGGCCCCCGCCCAGCTGCCCGAGGTGGTCGGCGGTCTGATGGAGGGTGGTGCGCACGGCAAGTCCAAGGGCGCTCTCAGCGGCGCGGTCGAAGCCGTCACCGACTCCTTGTCCGGCCGTTCCGGCAGCGCGGACGAGCCGGAGGAAGAGCCGGAGGAAGAGGAGGCCGCGCCACGGCGCCGGCGTCCCGCCCGGCGGCCGGCACGCCGCGAGAAGGAGTGAGCGATGGCGCTCTACGTGTACGCGATCACGGGCAAGGACCACCCGCGCCGTCCCGACGGCCTCAGCGGAGTCGGCGCCCACCCGACTCCGGTCCGCACCATCACGACAGGCCCTCTGACCGCGGTCGTCAGCGACATCTCGGAAGAGATCCGGCCCAAGCGACGCGACCTCCAGATCCACCGGGAGGTCCAGGAACATTTCATGGCGGGCGCGGTCATCCTGCCCATGCAGTTCGGCTACATCGCGGCCGACGACCAGGACGTGCGGCAGGCCCTCGAAGCGAACACCGCCGCCTACCTCGCCGCCCTCGACCGGCTGGACGGATGCGCCGAATACCACGTACGGGCATCCCAACAGGACGAGGAGCAGCTGCTGCGAGACGTTCTGCAGGATTCCGCCGAGGCCCGGGAACTCAACAACCGCATCCGAGCCGGCGACCCGGACCCGCAGCTGCCCCTCTCCCTCGGAGAACTCGTGGCCCGCGCAGTCCAGGAACGCCAGGACGCACTCGGCGCGGGACTCATCCAGGCGTTGACCGGCTACGCCCGCGAACACGTCGTCCACCCACCGGCCTACCCCGACTTCGTCAACCTGTCCCTGCTGGTGCCGCACGAGAAGAAGGACGACTTCCTCACCGCCCACCAGGGCCTCACCGACCAGCTCGCGGACGGCGTCGACCTGCGCGTCGCCGGCCCCCTGCCCCCGTACAGCTTCGTGCAGTGACCGGCCCCGGAGCTGCCCCACCTGCGTCACGAGGAGGACGAGGACCATGGGATTGCTGACGTACTTGGTCACGCTCCCCGCAGCACCGGTCCGGGCCGTGGTCTGGGCCGCCCAGCGCGTCACGGAGGAAGCCGAGAACCAGTACTACGATCCGGCACCCATACGGCGTGAACTCGCCGACCTGGAGCGGCGCCTGCTCAGCGGCGAAATCGACGAGGACACCTTCGACCGGTACGAGGACCAGCTCCTGGACCGGCTGGCGGAAATCACCGAGTTCCATCAGCGGCGTATGTGACGGCGAGGTGTCATCGTGAACGAACCGCTCCCCGGCCGGCTCGGATCCTTCCCCTCCCGCGCCGCCCCCTCGCCCTACGGACAGAGTTCCTCCAGCCTCGCCGACATCCTGGAACGCGTCCTCGACAAGGGCATCGTCATAGCCGGGGACATCCGTATCAACCTCCTCGACATAGAGCTGCTGACGATCAAACTGCGCATCCTCATCGCCTCCGTCGACAAGGCGAAAGAGATGGGCATCGACTGGTGGGAGCACGACCCGTCACTGTCCTCCCGGCACACCGGCAGCCCCCTCGAACAGGAGAACCGCCGCCTGCGGGCCGAACTGGAACAACTACGCGGTACGAGCCCCGACACCCCGCGTGACGCGGTAGCCGACAGTTTCGACGCCGGCACCTTCGACGAGGCGCCCCAGGACGACGACGGCGGACCTGCGCAAAGGCGAAGGCGATGAACGACGATGGGAGCACCCTCACCTACGTGTACGCAGCGGCGTACCTCACCGATGCCCTGCGCGAGACCTTCACGGATCTCCGCGGCGTCTACGGTGCGACGGTCCACCCGCTGACCGAGTCACCCACGACCGCCCCCGACGCCTCCCACCCACCTCTGGCCTTCGTCGCAGGCCATGTCCCGGCCGACGACTTCAACGAACACGACCTGAAGATCCACTTCGAGGACCTTCAGTGGCTGGAGGACGTCGCACGAGCCCATCACGACGTCGTACAGGCACTCGCCACCCACGCCACGGTCCTGCCCCTGCGCATGGCCACCGTCTACCAGGACGACGACCGAGCCCGCCAGGCTCTGCGCCGGCAGCACACGCCCTTCACCGAACGGCTCGCCCAGCTTGACGCCCACACCGAATTCGGCGTCAAGATCTACCTCGCCCCCCTCGCCGACCAGCCTGAGGAAGGGCACGCCGCCGACGAGCAGGCCGCGGTCCGCACCACCACACCCGGCAAGGCGTATCTGCAACGGCGCAAGGCCCAGCACCATGCCGTCGAAGCCCGTTACGGCCAGGCCCAGCAGGCCGCGGCGGCACTGGAGGCCATCGCCTCCCACTACGCCACCCACCGTGTGAGCCACCCCGTTCAGAGCGGCGCCCTGAACGGCCCGGCGGAAAACGTCCTCAACGACGCCTACCTCGTTCCCGTCCAGGACGCACAGCACTTCAAGACTGCCGTCGAGGAAGCCGCGCACACCTTCGACGGCATCCACGTCGAAGTCACCGGTCCGTGGGCCCCGTACTCCTTCGCGATGCCGCCCTCCGAAACGGGAGGGCACGCAGCCTCGGGCCAGGACCAGCGCCCATGAGCATCGCGCACCGCGAGGAACCGCTGCCCGGCCGCCAGGTCGCGCTGGTGGACCTCCTTGACCGACTGCTCAGCGGCGGCGTCGTCATCACCGGCGACATCGTCCTGTCCATCGCCGACATCGACCTCGTCCGCATATCGCTGCGCGCACTCATCGTGTCCGTGAGCTCCGAGACATCCGCCGCCACCGCGGAGAGGGGCCCTCACGATGAGTGAGGAACGATCCGCCCCGCGAGCCGACGCACACCTGCACGACGTCGGTGACGCGATGTCCCACGCGTTCCGCCTCCTTCAGGCGCCCCCCACGCACGACGAACCGTCGCCGCGGCCCGCCCGCCGCCTCTACACCGACCGCGACACGGTGGAAGAGGACCTCCTCAAACTCGTCCTGACCCTTGTGGAACTCCTACGCCAGCTCATCGAACGCCAAGCCCTGCGTCGTGTGGAGGCGGGAGGCCTCTCGGACGAACAGGAAGAGGAGCTGGGAGCCACCCTCATGGCGCTCCACGATCGCCTCTCCGACCTGTGCGCGGAACACGGCTACGCGCTGGAAGACCTCAACCTGGACCTCGGCCCCCTCGGGCCCCTGCTCCCGCCCCGCACCTGACCGGGCGGCCGCCCCGCAAGGCCGGCCCCGGGCACCAGTCGGTCCCTGCTTCCCCCCCCCCGTCCCTGCTTCCCCCCCGTCCCTGCTTCCCCCCCGTCCCTGACTCCCCCCGTCCCTGACTCCCTCCTTCCGTCCCTCCTTCCCCCCGTCCCTCCGGCCGGTTCGCCCCTCGGCGCCGATGCACGCAGGATGGAATCGTCCAGAAAAGGATGCCCGTCCCGCGGCGGTCGTCCCGTACGACCGATTGCGAGCGCTTCGATAAGCTGTCCGTCGACCGGCTCGACCGACCCAACCGACTCGACCGACCCACTGGTATGAGAGGCAGGTACCGTGCCCGAGTCACGCCCGCTCGACCTGGCAGCGCTGGACGCCCACTGGCGTGCGGCGAACTACCTGGCCGTCGGCCAGATCTACCTGATGGCCAACCCGCTGCTGACCGAACCGCTGCGACCCGAACACATCAAGCCGCGCCTGCTCGGCCACTGGGGTACGTCGCCCGGGCTCAACCTCGTCCACACCCACCTCAACCGGGTCATCAAGCAACGCGGCCTCGACGCGCTCTGCATCTGGGGCCCGGGCCACGGCGGCCCTGCCGTCCTCGCCAACTCCTGGCTGGAGGGCACCTATACGGGGACCTACCCGGACATCACCCGGGACGCGGCGGGCATGGAGAAGCTGTTCCGGCAGTTCTCCTTCCCCGGCGGGGTGCCCAGCCATGTCGCGCCCGAGACACCCGGCTCGATCCACGAAGGCGGCGAACTCGGCTACTCCCTCGCACACGCCTACGGGGCCGCCCTCGACAACCCGGACCTGCTGGTCACCTGTGTGATCGGCGACGGGGAGGCCGAGACCGGCCCGCTCGCCGCCTCCTGGCACTCCAACAAGTTCCTTGACCCCGTCCACGACGGAGCCGTCCTGCCGATCCTGCACCTCAACGGTTACAAGATCGCCAACCCGACGGTACTCTCGCGTCTGCCGGAGGCCGAACTGGACGCCCTGCTACGGGGGTTCGGGCATGACCCGGCCTACGTCACCGGCTCCGACCCGCACGAGGTCCACCACGCCATGGCCCACGCCATGGACCAGGCCCTCGACCGCATCGCCGCACTCCAGCACACCGCCCGCACCGATGGCGTCGGCGCCCGTGCCCCCTGGCCCCTGATCGTGCTGCGCACCCCCAAGGGCTGGACCGGTCCTGCGACCGTGGACGGTGTGCCGGTCGAGGGAACGTGGCGCTCCCACCAGGTGCCGCTCGCAGGAGTACGCGAAAACCCGGAGCATCTACGGCAGTTGGAGGCATGGCTGCGCTCCTATCGGCCCGATGAGCTCTTCGACGCCGACGGCCGCCCCACCTCCCAAGTCCTCGACTGCGTGCCCGAGGGCGACCGCCGCCTGGGCGCGACCCCGCATGCCAATGGCGGTCTGCTCACCCGTGCGCTGCCCCTCCCTCCTCTCGACGAGTTCGCCGTGCCCGTGGGCAAACCCGGTGCCACCCTGCACGAGCCGACCCGGGTGCTGGGCGGGTTGCTCGCGCAGATCATGGCCGACACCACCGAGCGCCGCGACTTCCGCGTCGTCGGCCCGGACGAGACCGCCTCCAACCGTCTGTCCGCGCTCTTCGAGGCGACCGGCAAGGCCTGGCAGGCCGAGACCCTGCCCACCGACGAGGATCTGGCGACCGACGGCAGGGTCATGGAGATCCTCTCCGAGCACACCTGCCAGGGCTGGCTTGAGGGCTACACCCTCACGGGCCGGCACGGGCTCTTCTCCTGCTACGAGGCGTTCGTCCACATCGTCGACTCGATGGTCAACCAGCACATCAAGTGGCTCAAGACCGCGCGCCGACTGCCCTGGCGGGCGCCGGTCCCCTCCCTCAACTACCTGCTCACCTCGCACGTGTGGCGCCAGGACCACAACGGCTTCTCGCACCAGGACCCCGGCTTCGTCGACCACGTACTCAACAAGAGTCCCGAGGTCGTACGGGTCTACCTGCCCCCGGACGCCAACACCCTGCTCTCGGTCGCCGACCACGTCCTCGCCTCCCGCGACTACGTGAACGTGATCGTGGCGGGCAAGCAGCCCTGCTTCGACTGGCTCTCCATGGACGAGGCCCGGGCCCACTGCGCCCGCGGCGCCGGCATCTGGGAGTGGGCCGGCACCGACGACGGAAGCCGGACACCCGACGTGGTGCTGGGCTGCGCCGGAGACGTACCCACGCAGGAAGTCCTGGCGGCCGCCTCCCTGCTCCGCCGCCACCTGCCCGAGCTCGCCGTCCGCGTCGTGAACGTCGTCGACATGACGCGGCTGCTGCCCCACGAGGAACACCCGCACGGCATGACCGAGCCGGAGTACGACGCGCTGTTCACCCCGGACAAGCCGGTCATCTTCGCCTACCACGGCTACCCGTGGCTGGTACACCGCCTCGCCTACCGCCGCACCGGCCATCCCCAGCTCCATGTGCGCGGCTACAAGGAGGCCGGCACCACCACCACGCCGTTCGACATGGTCGTGCGCAATGACCTGGATCGGTTCCGACTGGTCATGGACGTCATCGACCGGGTCCCCGGGCTCGCCGTCCGCGCCGCGGCCGTTCGCCAGACCATGGTCGACGCCCGGACCCGCCACCACGCCTGGATCCGCGAACACGGCACCGACCTGCCCGAGGTCGCCGACTGGACCTGGACGGATTAGCCGCGCGGCTGGTCTTGAAGATCCGTACCGGCGTGTCCGTGCCCGTGACCGCTCATGTCAGTGGGCGGTCCAGCCCCCGTCCAGTACGAGGTTGGCGCCGGTCATGTAGGAGGAGCGCGGGGAGGCCAGGAACAGTGCTGCCTCCGCCGCTTCTTCCGGTGTGCCGAGCCGTTTGAGAAGCGTGCGGTCTTCGAACGCGCGTCGTCGCGCCTCCGCGTCGCCCGTCGCGTCCAGGGCGGTCTGCAGCAACGCGGTGAGGATGACGCCGGGGCTGAGGGCGTTCACCCTGATCCCGTCCGCGGCGTGCTCCACCGCGAGGGCCCGGGTCAACTGCACGACGCCGGCTTTGGACGCGGAGTAGGCCGCCACGTTCTCCGAGCCCGTGAGAGCCAGCTCGGATGCCACATTCACTATGACGCCGCCGTTCCCGTACCCGCGCATTGCGGCAATCGCGTGCTTAGCGCACAGGAAGACACCCCTCAGGTTCACGCCCATGAGCGCGTCCCACTCCTCGACGGTCGTGTCGAGCACGGGCTTGGAGAACTCGACCCCGGCGTTGTTGACGAGGACGTCGAGCCGGCCGAGCTCGTCCCCGACCCGCTGCATCAGCGCGACGACGTCGTCCTCGCGACTCACGTCGGCGGTGACCGCCTGCGCGCGTCCGCCGTCCCGCTCGATCAGCGCGACGGTCTCGGCAAGCGGGCCGGCGCTCTCGCCGGCGGCGACGACGGTGGCGCCGTCCCTGGCGAGGCGCCGCGCCATGGCGCGACCCAGGCCACTGCCGGCCCCGGTGATGACGACGGTCTTGCCTTCCAGTTGCATGCGGCCGCTACTTTCTCTTCGGGTTCCGCTCGGGTTCGGGTTCCGCTCGGGTTCGGGTTCCGGCTCGGGTTCGGGTTCGGGTGCCGGCTCGGGCGTGGTGTGGGTGGTGGCTGGTCGTGGGCGCTCCGGTGCCCGCCGTTGGTCCGCGCGCGATACGTGTCCGTCGCGGGAACTCCCCCTCATTTCTGGCCCGGCCCGCGGTATCCATCCCCTTCCTTCGACCCTCGCTTCAGGGCCTTCGTGCCCTGGGGGAGGGGCCGGTGGGCCCGTTCTGGCCAGACGACACCTACGTACGTCCGCTCATCACCGTGCCCACGACTTGGCCGCGCCGGTGCGGCGCGGCCAAGTCGGCGGCGAACGGCACGAGGTGCGACCCAGAATGCCTGCGGATTCCGCGGGCCGTCCATGTCGAGAACGTGCGACCGGCGGCGTCCCAGGGACAGCAGCGCCCCACGGCCAGGACCGGCCGCACAGGGCACAAGCACCAGCACAGTACAAGTACAAGTACAAGTACAAGGAGAGAGCAGCATGGCCATTCGGCGGATGGACAATGTCGGGATCGTCGTCGAGGACATGGAGGCCGCCATCGCGTTCTTCGTGGAGCTCGGGATGGAACTGGAGGGCAGGGCCGAGGTCGCGGGCCTCGTCGCCGACCAGTGCACCGGACTCGACGGCGTCCGCTGCGACATCGCGATGGTACGGACCCCGGACGGCCACAGCCGGATCGAGCTGGCGAAGTACCGCAGCCCGGCGCCGATCAGCGCGGGCCCGCGCAACGCGCCGCACAACATTCTGGGCACGCACCGCGTCATGTTCGCCGTCGACGACCTTGAGGACACGGTGGCCCGGCTGCGCCCTCACGGCGCCGAACTCGTCGGCGAGATCGCCCGGTTCGAGGACAGCTATCTGCTCTGTTACCTCCGTGGACCGGACGGCATCATCGTGGGACTGGCCGAGCAACTGCGCTGACCAGCAACTGTCCGGCCGAGCAGCTGCCCCGACGAGCAACTGCCCCGACGAGCCGACGAGCCGACGAGCCCACGGCGAGCCCGCAACGCATCCCTAGTCTCCGCCGTCTCCGCCGCCGCTGTCCCCGCCCCCATCGCCGCCGCCCCCATCGCCGTCGCCCCCGTCTCCGCCGTCGGAGCCCCAGCCGTCCGAGCCACCCGCTTCGTTGTCCTCGCCGCCGCTGCCCAGATTGCTGAACCAGGGACGGTCCCACGCATCGTCGGTGGCGACCGGCTCCCCTGCGCGGGTGGGCGTGTGCTGGAGGCGGAAGCGGGCCGTGCCCGTCGTGTCACCCAGGCCGAAGGCGGCGGCGAACGCATGGGCCATGACGGCGTCCAGCGGATCCGGACTCTCGTAGTGCACCGGCGCCAAGGGCAGCAGCACCGTGTCGGGGTCGGGGGCGGGGCGTCGCGGCGGACGTCGTATAAGGGCGACGCGCTGCTCGTCGCGCAGCAGCAAGGAGCTCATGAGGTCCGCCCGTCGCAGCTCCCAGACACCCTGGGGCAGCCGCACCTGTGCGTAGCTCTTGGACTTGCGCAGCTTCTTCTTCAGGACGAGGGCAGCCGGTACGTCCCCGACCGTCAGCTGTAGCCCCTGCGCCTGGTCGGCGCTTCTGCTCAGGAAGCCGAGGGGAGCCCGCAGCCGTACGGGTGGAGCGCTCGGCCCCCACACGTCCACGCGCATCAGCCGGCGATCCACCGCCACGGCGATCCGGCCGGCCGGGCCGGGAGCGTACCGGCGGGCCATCCACAGCGGCACGCCCACCGCCCTGGCCTGCTCGGCCAGCACATCGAGCTGCGCGGGACCGCCACAGTGCCGTACCGCCACTTCACCAAGTCGTTGGGCGAACTCCGCCGCCCGGCGCACCTTCACGACGGTGGTCGTCCCGGTGACGCGCGTGACCGGGACGACGCCGCTGCCTGAGGCCAGTTGGTCCAGCGGACGTTCCGTACCGCCGCCGCCGAGCCAGTGGCCGCGCCGGAACACCTCGGCCATGGCCGGCAGGTTCAACTCGGTCAGCGGCGTGACGTGGCCGCCGCGCCGCAGCTCCTCCTCGGTGAGCTCGACTGTCCGCGCCAGCGGATTCCACGATCGTTCCGTATAGAGCGTCTGGCTCATGCGACCCCCCGTATCCGTGCAGTTCAGCGACCGAGCCTATGCGAGCCCGGGGACACGTTCGAACGGCCGTCGGGGCGCCCGTACGCCCGAGTGGGCCCGGGACCCGTTCGTACGAGCCCCTCGGGGCGCCGTACGCCCGACAGGAGGGAGCATGCGGTATTCAGACGGGGTGGAAACCGAACGGCTGACCTTCGACGGATGGATCGCCGCTGTAGGAACGGAGTCGGGCACCCGTGTCGTCGTCGGCCACTGGCCCCGGTCCCCGTTCGGCTCGTTCAGCGACGTCATGGTGGAGCACGCCGATGGATGGCGGACGCTCCTGGCACCGACGGCGGAGACGGCCGCGTACGTCTCCGCCGTCTACCACTTCGACGACGTCCGGAGCGTCGCGGTGACGGTGGTCGTGCGCGAGGGTGTGTGGGAGGTCGCGGCGGGCCCCCTGGACCTGCGTTTCGAGGTCGGGCGCAGGGGAGCTCTCGGCCTTGCCCTGCGGGCGGTCCCGCGACCGTTGGTTCGGAGCCCGCTGTGGGCGACCGTCGCCGACGTCCCCGCCCGGCTGATGGCCGGCGTTCGCACCCGGGGCAGCTCCCGCCCGGGGTATCGCCAGTGGTACGCGGCCGGTGACCTGCGGCCGATCGTCGCTGCCCAGGTACGGCTCGGCGGCAGCGATCTCGGGCCGCTCGCGCCCGTCTCCCCACCGGTGCGTTTCGGCTTCGGCTCCGCTCCTGCCGCACCCGCCCTGGTCCGGGTCGTCTCGACCGTTGAGCACGTGGGTCCGGCCTGAGCTCAGATTCACCCGGATGGCCCTGTACGGGTGGTCGACGCCATCGGCGGGGCGGAGTGTCGGTCACACGTCGAGACCACCGACATGCTTGGCCGAGGAGGCTGTCATGGCCCAGACCGCACCCCCGCCCGGGGGACCGACACCCACCACACCCGCATCCACCACCCGTCCCGACCACGGCGCGGGAGGCTGGGCGAGCGGCGGCGTCGTCTTCGCCGGGGTCTTGCTGTTCGTCGACGGAGTGCTGGCCGTGCTCAACGGCATCGCCGGTATCGCCAAGGACGACGTGTACGCACGCATCGGCGGCTACACCTACGAGTTCAACCTGACGACCTGGGGCTGGATCCACTTGGTCATCGGTGTCCTGCTCATCGTCACCGGCGCAGGCATCCTCAGGGGCGCCGCATGGGCCCGCGCGCTCGGCGTCGGCATGGCGGCACTGAGCATCGTCGCGAACTTCATCTGGCTGCCCTACCAGCCCATCTGGGCCGTCATCGCCATCGCGATCGGTGTCTTCGTGATCTGGTCGCTGCTCACGGACCGGCCCAGGACCGCACACTGACCCTCGACTTCCGACGTCAGGCATGGCGTGGAGTTTGCTGTGGTGGGCACCCGCCCTTCACAAGCCGCCCCACGAAGAGAGAGCTCCGTGCCTGAAGCAGTCCCGCGCGGGAGCGGAAGACGCGTCAACGCCGCTGCCACGCTGAAGTCGTTGGGCAGTCATCTGCGTGCGACCGCAGTGGCGATGTGGAACGACAACGTCTCCGACTGTGCGGCCGCCCTGACCTATTACGCCGTACTCGCCCTGGTGCCGGCGCTCTTGGTCGCTGTCTCCGTCATCGGGCTGGCCGCACCCCAGGCGACGGGTCGTTTGATCGACGAGCTGACCTCGTATGCACCGGCGCAGTCGGCCGGCGCCCTGCGCGACGCGTTGCGGGAGATGACCGCGGCGCAGTCCGCTGTGTGGCTGCTGGTCGTCACCGGGTCGGTAAGTGCCCTGTGGTCGGCGGCGAGTTATCTGGCGGTCTTCCGCCGCGCCCTGCACTCCATGAACCAGTTGCCGGACCGCCGTCCCGCCCTGCGTACCGCGCACACCATCGTCGCCACCGCGCTTGTTCTGCTCGCTCTGCTCCTCACCGGGTCGGCCGCGATCGTGGTCTCGGGGCCTCTCGACCGCAGGGCCGCGGCGTTGCTGGGCGTGGGCAGTCTGGGGACGTGGCCCGTGCTGCGCTGGCCGGTCATGTTGTGTGTGGTCACGGTCCTGGTCCTCGTGCTTTTCCGTACCGGACCGGCTGAGGTGCGAGGCGTGCGCCGCAACCTGGCGGGGGGTGTGGTCGCCGTGGTGCTCTGGTTCGCGGCGTCCGCGGGGTTCGCGCTCTACGCCGGCCACTTTGCTTCGTACACCCGCCTGTACGGGTCGCTGGCCGGCGTGGTGGTGTTCCTCGTTTGGCTGTGGTTCAGCAACCTGGCGCTGCTCTCGGGAGCCCAGTTCAACGCCGTACGCGGCCGCGACCCGGGCGGCGTACCGGACCCGACTGAGGTGACGTCGGAGCCGAAGCCGAAGCCGCAGGACCATCGCTAGTACTCCAGCTGTAGATCGTGATCTCCATGTCGGGGATGCGGCTCGCCGCCGGTAGCGACTGGTGCGTGATCGTGCCTGGCGGCGGCGCCAGTTGGACCAGGCAATCAGGTGGGCCACGGTGCTGCTTCGGCGAGGTCGACGACGGCCCAGTCGTAGAACCGTTGTCCCTTCGCGCCGCGCCCGGCTGAGAGCTTCTGCCAGACCCGCTTCGGCACCTTCCGCGCCAGGGTACCGGCGCGGAAGGTGCCTGCGCCGGTGGGCACTTCGGTCGAGCAGGCCACCGCGAGGACATGGCCGGTGCCGCGTACCTCAAGAGCCCGTACGGAGTCTTGGGCTGCCACCGTAGACCTCGTCCCCGTAACCCAGCCGACGTGGTGTCCGGCGTCCAAGTACCGTTCGATCATCGTGCGGGCCAGGTCGGGCTTGGTCGCGAAGACGGTGTCCTGGCCGAGGCCGGCTGCCTGGCAGCGGTCCGGGCCGCACATCCAAGCGCGTGGGATGTACAGCTCCCGGTCCACCGCCGCGTGCCCGCGCGTCCCGGCGTAGACCGCGACCCGGGAGTCCTCGATTCGTCCAGCCGTTCCGGTGTACTGGCGCTGGACCCCGACCGTGGGGGTGCCCTTCTTCACGTCGCCGGTCTCATCGACCACCAGGACCGCGGCCTCGTCATAGAGGTGCTCGACGACGTGTTCGCGCACGTCGTCACGGACTCCATCGGCGTCCCAGACGGCTCGGCACAGCAGATGCCGCATGCCGTGCGGGCTGGACTCCCCGACCCATTCCGCGATACAAGTCACGATGATCAACAGCGGCCGCGCCCGTCTCCGCACCGGGCCCGGCCGGCACCATCACGCACTACGAGCGTTCGGTGAGCAACTCCGCCAGACGGTCGGCAAAATCGGTGAGCCAGTCCAGCCGAGGTCCACTGCGGGCGATACGGAACCCGTGACGGCGACCCCAGAAAGCAGCCTGGACAGCATGGAACTGCGCCCACCGCTGGATGCATCCGCGGTCGAGTTCCGCGGCCTCGGCAAAGACGTCCAAGACACGGTCGACTGCCTTGCGCAGGTCATCCGCCTCCAGAAGCGTCAGCGCGCGGGACTTGAGCAATGTGCCGCCGTCGTAAGCCGGATCTCCCGCATACCCCTTGGGGTCGACGGCCAGCCACGGCTCGCGGCTGGCACGCAGGATGTTCCGGGCATGCAGGTCGCCGTGGATGAGGGTGTCCGGCTGGGCCCGACCCAGCTCCCGAACGGTCGCCACGGCGGCATCCAGCACCTGGCGCGGCAATGCATGCGGCAGCTCCTCGGCATCCATGCACAACTGCTCCCCCCAGGCGTCGGCCTGCTCACGCAGCCGGGGCAGACCGGGCGGTGCGGGGATGGCCAGGCGGCGATTGAGCCGCCCGGCGACTGTCACCACCTCGTCGCCGTCCTCGACCTCCGCCAGAGTCGACGGCTGAACCCGCTCCAGCAGCATCGCAAACCGCTCGTCGTCGCGCTCATGCAGCAGCACGGCACCGCACCCGGCCCACGCAACGAACGCATCCGGCTCATGGACGTTGCCGGGATGGGGAAATGACACCTTCAGCACGGCGCTCTCCCCAGCATGCCGCCGTACCGGAACGATGACGCCAACGCCTCCGTGCATGACCTCGCCATCCGGCACGCACCGCCAGCGCCCCAGCAACTCCTCCACGATCCCGGGCAGCTCGGCGAGCCACGCCGCCCCGGCCTCCCCCTCTCGGTCGACGGTGCTCTGCGCGAACTCCGATGGCATCGCGATCATCCCGGCACCCTACGCGCCAGACCACCACAGCCACCAAGCCCAAGGCGGCCGCTCCCGCCGCCCGGCAGACCCCGCACTATGAAGATCGCGATCTACAGCTGGAGTACCAGTCCTGGTTAGCGGACTGAGCGCGCTCGCCGAAAGGTATTCCCGGGCAATCGCCCATGACCGTTCGGGCACTGTTGTCCCGACCGTCAAAATGAATGTTTCGCGCGGACGTACATGAACGCCAGAACGCGCGCGGACAAAGAAAAGCGGAACCATTGACAACGCTCGGCGTGGCCCGCTTCACTTCCCCTCAGCGGTCGGTGACTGGAAATGAACACGCCTCGGGTGTGTGAATAGACGGTCTCTGTGCTGCGGTTCACATCCGGAAATCAACGAGAGGAAGGGATTAATCATGTCGAAGATTATCGCCGCCCTGCGTGCCAAGAAGAGCGAGCCGAGCCTGAAGCAGGCCGCCTGGTACTTCTGGTACTAAACCGAAGGCCAATCCTGGGCCCGCACACGAGGCAGGCCGACTGAATTTCGGTCAGTCGCGTGTGCGGGCCCTCCGCATTTCATTTCCGGAGCGCTCCGTATGCCACCCGTCATGACCCGCCCCAGCCGCCGCACCACGGTTTTCGCCCCTCGTCTGCAGGCCTTGCTCGACGAACACCTCGGCAAGGACCTCGTCCGCCTCGAACCCGACACCATAGGCGTCGCCGGGGCGGAACTCTCCGACCGCATCCTTGCCGCGCGACGGGCGACGGAGACCGAACGGCCCACCTTCAAGCCCCTGCACGGCCGGTCGATCTCCAAGGCGGAGGCCTCGTCGGTGATGCGCACGGTCGGCAGGGACGTCCGTGCCGCGCTCGAGCAGCCCGAGCCGCTGCCGGAGCGAACCGATCTGTCCGGGCCCTGGCCGATCACCGGGCACCGGTTCCTGAGCGCCCTCGTGCTGCGTGACGACCCGTACCGGCTACGGATCCTCATGTCCCGCACGCTGGAGATCGACCCCAGACTCACCTGGAGCACCATCGTGGCTGGCGCCGCCCTGCCCCGCCGGCCGGCCCCGGGGCCCCAACTGACACACCTGGCCAACCTGTTCGCCGAGGCGCGGACCTACGACGACCGGCGCTATGCGATGGGCATCTACCGGCGCGCGGCCGCGCCCGTCTGCTTCACGGTCTCCACGCTGGTCGCCAACGCCCTCTGGCTCGGCTCGCCCTTCGACGACGACGTGTCCAACCGCGACATCCTTCTTGAGGCGATGCGGTTGCTGCCCCCGTCGTGGAACCTGCTGCGCAACCGCTCACCGGAGTACCCGGCCATCGACGACCGCATCGGGCTCGGGGACGACCTGCTGATGCTGCCGCTCCTCACCCATCGCGACCCCGCCCTGTGGGACGCGCCCAACGATTTCCGGCCCGAACGCTGGGGCGGCCTCGACCCGGACAACACCTCCGGCTACATGCCGTTCGGGCATGTATCGGAGCGCTGCTGGGGCCGCCACATGGTGATGCCGTTGGCCGAACTGCTCCTGGACCACATACGGCGCACCGGCCTTGTGGTGGCTCCGGGCCAGCGGACCGCCGACGTACCGCTGGTGGGACTGCTCGGTGTGAAGACCGTCCGCATCGGCCACCGCAGCAAGGTCCGCCATGCCTGAGATCGAGACATCCGCCGCCCCCGGCATGCGGACCCTCGCCCCGGAGTTCTTCGACCACCCCCACGCCACCTACCGCGCGTGGCGGGAAGGGGGCGGGCCGCGCCAAGCCCGCTATCCCGGCCCGGCCCCGGTGGAGGGATGGGTCGTCACCTCGTACGCCGACGCGAAGGAACTCCTGGCCGATCAGCGGCTCTCCAAGAACGGCGCGGTGCAGAGATTCGGGCACCATGTGGGGCTCACCCAAGGCCCCGGCAGTGCTCTGTTCAGCCACATGCTCAATACCGATCCACCGCACCACACCCGCCTGCGCAAGCTCGTACAGAAGGCGTTCACCCAGCGGCGCACCGCGACGCTGCGCCCCGCGATCGAGACCCATGTGGCGCGGCTCATGGACGCGTGGGAAGGGCGGGACGACGTCGAGTTGATCAGCGAGTTCGCGCTGCCGCTGCCCCTGGCCGTCGTGTTCGACCTCTTCGGCGCCTCGGACGCCGACCACGAGACCCTCCAGGTCCGTGGCAACACGCTCGACGGCGGTCAGGGCGACGGCGAGGTGTCGGTGTTCACCGCCGACTCCATGCTCGGCTACCTCCGGGCGCTGCTCGCCCTCAAACGCGAGGAGCCCGACGACGGGCTGCTTTCCGCGCTGGTCGAGGCGCGCGCGGAGGGGGAGGAAGCACTCAGCGAGGACGAGATCACCTCGATGGCGTTCCTGCTGGTGATCGCGGGCCATCAGACCACGGTCAATCTGATCGCCAACGGCATCCACACCCTGCTGACCCACCCCGATCAACTCGCCCTCCTGCGCGCCGACATGACCCTCATGCCCGGCGCCGTCGAAGAGCTCCTGCGGTACGAATCTCCGTCCGCCCTCGCCTCGTTGCGGTACGCCGCCGAACCGGTAGAGGTCGGCGAAGTAACCCTGGGAAAAGGCGAGTTCGTACACATCTCGCTGCTCGGCGCCAACCGAGACCCCCGGGTGTTCGCGGAACCCGACCGGTTCGACATCAGCCGCGAGAACGCCGCCAAGCACCTCGCCTTCGGCCACGGCATCCACCACTGCCTGGGCGCCCCGCTGGCCCGCCTCCAGGCCGAGATCGCCTTCACCCAGCTGCTGAGCCGCTATCCGGGTCTGCGCCTGAGCGAAGACCACGAGCCACGCTGGCAGGCCAACCCCCGCCACCGCGGCCTGCTTGCACTGCCCCTGCGCCTGACGTAGTCCTGGGGTCGCCCTGCGCCTGACGTGGTCCCCGGTGGGTCCCAGGTAGGTCCAGGGCGGTGGGGCCAGTGCGAAGGTCCGCCCGGGGGTGGTCGGCTTTGAGGCGGTGTCGGGAGTGCCGACTGGCGAGCCGGTCCGGATGACGCGACTCTGGAAGAGCGGGCCGGTTCCTTTTGCTGTCTCCCGGGAGCGAGTTCTCTCATGCCTGGAATCTCTCTGGCCATCGGTGGCGACGAGCTTGCTCTTGAACTCAAGGATGCGCTCAAGGCGTACCTGGCCAAAGACGATCGCGTAGGCAAGATTGTCGATGTCGGCACGGATCCCGACAACCCGTCCTCTTACGTGCGGGTCGGTATTGACGTGGCGACCCTGGTGCAGTCCGGCGAGGTCGAGCGGGCCGTGGTCCTTTGTGGCAGCGGTACGGGAGTGGCGATGGCCGCGGGGAAGGTGCCGGGCGTGCGCGCGGTGCTGGCGGACAATCTGCTGGCCGCGAAGGCAGCGGTGGAGATAGACAATGCCCCGATCATCGCCATGGGCGGTCAGGTCGTCGGGCCCGGCTTGGCAAAACAACTGCTCGACGTGTGGCTGGACGCCCGCTTCGACCCCGACGGGGAGTGGGCGGCCTCCTCGAAAGAGCTTGACGCTTACGAGGCATCCCGCAAGGAGAAATAGCCGGGCTTCCTTGGCGCTCTCGTCTTACAGGGGCGTGGCCCGGCGCTGTGACCTCAAGCGGGTCGTACGGTGCGGGGTCCGGCGCAGTGGGCGCCGTGGGCCTTGACGCGTTCGCGCAGCTCGCGGTCGGCGGTCACCACCGTGCAGGGCCGGCCGGAGTGAGCGGCGGCGAGTTCCACGATGCGGTCGTCCCCGCTGCCGGGCGCGGACTCGACCCGCACGCCGGGCACGGACTCGACGCCCCGGGCGGCCCCCTCGACGACGAGGATGACCTCCTCGTCGGCGTCCCGCAGAGCGAGGAGATCCCGCAGCCGTTCGGCGGCGCCCCTGCGGTCGCGCCACCACCCGTCGGGCACCGACCCGACGACGTTCGCGGCATCGACGATCAGGACCGGGCGCACACCCATGACGCCTCCCCCTGGCCGCACCGGGCCTGACATGGGGCGGTGCCCATCACTCCCATCACGCTCCTGATCATGTGGCGTGATTGTGCCATGCCGCGCCCGCCGGGTCGGGCAGGTGGAGCGAACTGGGCCCTGGGTGAAGGGGGCTCGCGATCGTTTCGTAGCTGTTTGAGGTCGAGACGTTTGTCCAGGCGGCCACCGCATTCCCTCTCCTGATCGCCTTGGCTCATCTGGGGGCGCCAGTGCGTGAACTGGCCGACACCGGCCCCTACTTGGGTAGCCTCCTTGCGGACTGCGCATCCGACCGGGAGGGGAGCCCGCCATGTCCGACCGCGAGCCTGTCGAGATCCTGGAGTTCTCCGACGACCTGCATTCCTCTGATACGGAGCCGCTACGCGAGTTCCTGCGCGCCCGGCTGACCGAGCTCGCGGAACGGCAGGAGGAGGGCAGCGATGCGGCCTGGGCCGCCTTACGGCTCCGGCAGAGCACGGACCGTACCGCTCTGTGCCTCTCCGATCTGCTGACCGGCTGGGGCATGGAGGTGGTCGAGGGACGTACCAACGAGCCCGGGCTCACCCAACGGCTGCGCCAGGACGTCCAGATGTGGTGGAACGAACTGTGCCTGACCGCTGCCCAGTTCTCCGAACACCCCGACTACCTTCGCCGCTGGCGCTGCCTGAAGCACCTGTGCCTTGAGTTCGCCGAATGGAGCGAGCACTGGAACGACGGTTTCTCCTCGGGCACTTACCAGGACGGCGCTCACCCCTGACCGGTGGGCGACGGCGTCACGGTCAGTGCGGTGCGTGCCAGTCCGCGTAGCCAGGCGTGCGCATGGTCGGTGTCGTATCGCTGATGCCACGACAGGTACACCGGCGCCGACGGCAGTTCGAGCGGGAGTGGGAGTACGACCAGGCCGAGGTCGGCGGCTGATCGCGTGGTGGCCTCGGGGACGCTGACCAGGAGATCGGAGTCGCGCGCGAACTCCAGCGCCGCCGCTTCCGTGGGCGCGGCGGCCACCACACGGCGGGTGAGTCCGAGCCGCGCCAGGGCATCGTCGAGCGCATTGCTGAGGTTTCCGCGCCGCGACACGGTGACGTGTTCCGCGGCGGCGTAGCTCTGCGCGGTGACGGTTTTGAGGCGGGTGAGGGGATGTCCGTTCCTCACGACGACGACGAGGCGGGTCTCGCCCACCTTATCGGCATGGATGTCCGGGGCGCTCGGACGGTTGGCGTTCGCCTCCAGGTCGACCTCGCCGCGCCTCAACTCGACGGTGTCGACGGTCGATTCCGCGACGAAGCGCAAACGCACACCCGGCGCCTGTGCGCGTACGGCCGCCAGCAGTGCGGGGCCGCTCAGGGCCACCAGGGAGTCGTGCCAGCGGAGGGTGAAGGTGCGCTCCAGCGTGGCCAGATCGAGTTCACGGCTCGGTGCCAGCACGCCGTGGACCTGGTGCAGCAGCTCGTGCACCTGCTCCCGGACGGCGACCGCGTACGGCGTCGGGGTCATCGTGCGGCCCGTGCGCACCAGGATCTCGTCCCCGGTCGTACGCCGGATCCGCCCCAGGCTCCGGCTCATCGCGGGGGCGGTGACGTGCAGGCGCGCCGCCGCCCCGGCCACGCTCCCCTCCTCGAGCAGCGCGTCGAACGCGGCGAGCAGATTCAAATCCAATTGCATGGGAGTAACTCTACGCGTGCTTGACATGCATTTGAAGTTAACTGTGGGGCTCTATACCTTCGAGAGCAGAGCGCACGGCGGGAACGCCCGCCCGGCGCAACCGGCCCCATCACCCCTTCCTCATACGGGAGTTCCACCATGTCCGAAACGCTCCAGACCACCGACATCGCCGCTCTTGACGCCGATCTGCTCCGCGAGACGGCGAGTGCCGTACGCGCGGCGGGTACGGCGCTGCGCGAGCGCTTCGGTGACGTGGTCCGCCACGAGACGCGCGACGAGCTGATGCGCGCGCTCGCCGCCAATGACGACACGGCCCTCAACATCCTGCGCCCCCGCCTCACTCGGCTGCGTCCGCAAGCCGGCTGGGTGGAGGACGAGTTGGACGGCGGGGCGCTGCCGGCGGGGGAGTGGTGGGTCGTCGATCCGGCCGAAGGAAACGTCAACCACCTGCATGCCCTGCCGGATTGGGCGGTGACCGCCACCCTGGTGCGGGAGAACCAGCCGGTGCTCACCGTGGTCCACCTGCCGTTGACCGGCGAGACCTACACCGCGCTCAGGGGAGCCGGCGCCCACCTCGACGGCCGGCCGTTGCGCGTCTCCCCGACGGCGGACCTCGGTCTGAGCATCGTGGCCACCAGCCAGGCCCGGCCGGACGAGGACGAGAGGGTCGTGCGGCGCGTCGGCTCCTCGATCACGGCGATGCTCTTCGACGCGCTTGTCGTCCGCACCTCCGTACCCGCCACCCTGCATCTGGTGAACGTGGCCGCCGGCCGCATCGACGTCTTCTGGCAGTTCGCCGGAGCTCGGGCCGACCTGCTGCCCGGGGCGCTGCTCGTCACCGAGGCCGGTGGCCGGATCTCCGACGCCGAGGGCCGGCCCTGGACCCCGCAGAGCGACAGCTTCCTGGCCGCCGCACCCGGTGTCCAAGCCGAGGCCGTCGCCACGCTCACGCGCTGACGCCGCACCCCCAACCGGAACACCTGGCAGCCCACACTCATCGAAGGAAGCAGAGCATCATGACCACGATCGCAGTTCTCGGAAACGGACGCGTCGGCGGCAATCTGGCCGCAGCCCTCATCCGCGCAGGCCATGAGGTGACCGTGGCGGACCGCACGCCGGGTGCGGCCGCCGACGCGGCCCGCGGGGCCCAGATCATCATCAACGCCACCCCGGGCGCCGGCTCGCTGGAGCGACTCACGGCCCTGCGTGCGGAGTTGGGCGGCAAGATCCTCGTCGACGTCTCCAACGCCACCATCGACGGACCCGACGGACTCCCCGCCGACCTGATCCACCCCGGATCGAGCCTCGCCGAGCAACTCCAGGAAGCGCTCCCCGAAACGCACGTCGTCAAGACACTCAACACCATGCTCTTCCCGGTGATGACCGCGCCGGCCACGCTCACCCAGGCGCCCGACGCCTTCCTCTCCGGCGACGACCCCGAGGCCAAGGCGACCGTCCGTGCCCTGCTCATCGAACTCGGCTGGCACGAGGAGTGGATCACTGACCTCGGGGGAATCCGAACCGCGCGCGCCACGGAGGCGGCGATCCTGTTCGTACCGCACGTGATCCGCTCCAGCGGGTTCGCGCCCTTCGCGATCTCGATCGCCCGCTGACCGGCCCGGTACTCCCCGGCGTCGGCGCCCCTTGACACCTTCGGTACCGGAATCATCACTTGGCGGCCCTGTGCGGAAGCGCGACGGACGGCCCAGGCCGGCTGGTGTCGCCTGTGTCCATTTCTCATGGTCTGTGGCGTCTACGGTAAAAGCGTGCATATGGACCACCGCCTACCCGTCGCCCACCCGTCGCCTGCCCGTCCCGAAGACGAGACGGTGCAATGGCGGAAGATGTGCGGTGCATGGCGTGTAATCGTCGTGATCGGGATGTGCGGCTCAGAGACGTTCCGGCCGAAAGCACATGCGGAGTTCAGGCCACACGCTCCCGGCACGGTTCGTTTTCGGCCTTTCGATTCGCTCGAACAGCTCCTGCGCGCTCTCGGGTGACTGCGCAGTTCGCGCCCCGGATGCGGCCCGGCATGTCGGCCACGCCGCACCGAACGAAATCAGCCGAGACAGGTTGTCCGGAGAGGTCCCGTGCGCTGAGCTGTTTGTCGCCGAATCGGCGGGGAACTCGCGCAGCAGCGGGCCCGGCCATGGTCTTCTACGCACTGCCACACCGCATCAATGCGTCTTGATGGCTATGCAAACAACACGTCAAAGTTGCTTTGCGTCAAAAAAGGTGGGGTTGCGTTGGAACGAGCCTTGTGTGGAGACTGTGGCTGAGTTTGGATGGAGCGAAGCCGTGCAAGATACCTGAATTTCGCCAACCCTGGCCTTACCGAGCGGTAAATATGTACCGTCACGTTCGCGTTCCGGGGTTGGGTTCTACTGTCTGGCCGAGTACTGGTGGGGCGCACGCGTGACCGTCACGCGCAAGCAACGCCGAGGGGGATATGTCATGCCGGGTGGAGTTGTCGCGTGGAATGCGCGCCGCGACAGTCAGGAATGCCGCGACAGTCAGGAATGCATCGACGCGTCGCGCAGGAAGTGTTGACTCCGCTCATAGGAGATCCGCACGGTAATTCCTGCGCCCCGAGAGGCATTGGTCAGCGCACGCTACGCGGGTCAATCGCCGCCGGAACGGGTCGCCGGCCCGGCGGGGCCCATCGCGCCGACGGACCCTCGCGCCCGCCCTCCGAATGACACCCCGAACCGCCCTGCCGTAGTTCCCTGCCGCGCGCGTACGCGGAAGGGCCGTGTCCGTGTGCCGTAGCCGAGGAGTAATGGTGTCCACCGACCAGAAGACGAGCGGTGCCTTTCTGCTGGACGAGTTACCCGGAGTCTGGCGCGACCTGCGCGCGGGCGGCCCGGTGCGGCACGACGACCGGCAGGGCGTCCTGCAGGTCGTGGACCACGAGACTGCCTCCATCGTGCTCGCCGACCCGGCGACCTACTCCTCCGACCTCTCCTCCCTCGCCCCCACGCAGGAGGACTTCGCGACCTTCACCCAGGGGAACTTCGTGGGGATGGACCCGCCGGAGCACCGCAAACTGCGTGCACTGGTGAGCCAGGCCTTCACCCCGCGCGTCGTCCAGGGACTGGAGCCGCGCATCGAGGCCGTGTGCGACCGGCTGCTGGGTTCCGTCGAGGACCGCGACCGCTTCGACCTCGTCGACACCCTGGCGTATCCGCTGCCCATCATCATCATCGCGGAGCTGCTGGGCATCCCGGCCGAAGAGCACCGCACCTTCCAGGACTGGGCGAGCGTCCTGTTCGGAGGTGATCAGCTCGGCGAGGCACCCGACATGGCCGACCTGGAACGGGCCCTGGCCGCGATCGCTCCCACGGTCCGCGAGATGAACAGTTACATGCTCGACCACATACGGTCTCGCCGGGCTGCTCCCGGTTCCGATCTGACCAGCAGACTCATCTCCGCCGAAGTGGACGGTGTCCGGCTCACCGACCAGGAGATGGTCGGCTTCGTGGCGCTGCTCCTCGTGGCAGGACACATCACGACCACCGCTCTGCTCGGCAACGCCGTCGTCACCTTCGACCGCCACCCCGAGGCGGACGCCGCACTGCGCAAGGACCCGGACCGGATTCCCGCGGCCGTCGAGGAGGTGCTGCGCTGGCTGCCCCCCTTCCCCGAGCTGGGGCGCCGCGTCACCCGGCCCGTGGTCCTCGGCGGTCACGAACTGCCCGCCGACAGCATGGTGATGACCCACCTCGGCGCCGCCAACCGCGACCCCGCGCGGTTCGAGCAGCCCGACGTGTTCCTCGCCGACCGTCACCCCAACCCGCACCTGACCTTCGGGCACGGCATCCACTTCTGTTTCGGTGCCCCCCTGGCCCGGCTGGAGGCCAGGATCGCGCTGCGGATGCTGCATGAACGTTTCCGCTCTCTGGCGATCCCGTCGTACGACGACATCGTCCTGCAGAATCCGGCCGTGCTCATCGGCGTACGGCACCTGCCCGTGGAAGTCGGCAGGACCTAGCGCCTGCCGGTACGTCCGCGCACCGACCCGGCCCGGCACCGCTCGCCTCGGCCGGAAAAGCCACCCGTGCAAGAGGAAACTCACTGGGGAGCGCCTTTCTCATGCCCTACTCCGTCCCCTCCGTCCCGGCCGTCCCCTGCGCGCCGGGTCAGCTCCGCCAAGACCTGCAGAACAGACTCGACGCCCTTGCCGCGACGCACGGGGTGCCCGGCGCCCAGCTGGCCCTCGCCACCGGCACGCAGACCGTCTCACTGCACACCGGGATCGCCGACGCGGCCACCGGAACGCCGTTCACACCGGACACCGCCGTCGCCCTCGGCTCGCTCACCAAGCCGTACACCGCCGCTCTGGTGCTTCTCCTCGTCGACGACGGCGACCTCGATCTGGACGAGCCCGTCGCCGACCACCTGACCGCCCTGCGCGGCTTACCGGAGGTGACGATACGTCACCTCCTCAGCCACACCGGCGGATTGCCCACGGGGCCCGACTCCGACACCGCTTCGGCGACCTTCGGCGCCCGCTACCTCTCCTCGCTGTGCACCCCGGACCAGGCGCTGTTCCCGCCCGGCACCGACTTCTCCTACTCCAACGCCGGCTATGTGGCCGCAGGGTTGCTGGTCGAGGAGATCACCGGCATGCCGTGGCACGAAGCCGTTCGCGTGCTGCTCCTGGAGCCGTTGGGGACGTCGGCCGCGTTCATCGGCGACAGCACCGTCACCCGTCCCTGGGCCGCCGGGCACGCCGTCAACACCGCCACCGGCCGGGTCCGTCCCGTACAGCAGAATCTGGCCTCGCTCGAGGCCCCGGCCGGGGCTCTGATGGCCGGCGCCGACGATCTGGCCGCGTTCGGCAACGCGCTGATCGGCAGGTCCCACGTGCTGCCGCCCGCGGTCGCCAAGGGGATGCTTCGCGCGGAGCGCGCCGCCCGGCCCGGCGCCCTCGCCGACGGCTGGGGTCTGGGTATCGCCCACTATCGCCACGGCGAGGACCTGTGGTGCGGTCACGACGGCAACGCCCAGGGCACCTCCTGCCACCTCAGGGTCGACCCTTCGAGCGGCGTGGTCGTGGCCTTCACCGGCAACGCGGGCGGGGCCACCGCGTTGTGGCGCGAACTCGCCGCGGAACTGGAGGACTTGGCGGGCATACGAGTCCCGGCCGGGCCCGCCCCCGCCGAAGACCGGGGTCGCCCGGTCCGTCTGCCCGAGTGCTGGGGCACGTACCGCAACGGTGGCGCCGACTACCGCATCACCGGCGGGCCCGACGGTTCGCCGGTTCTCTCGATAAACGGTGACTTGGCGCTGCCGCTGGTCTGTTACTCCGACCTGACGTACGACCTGGTCGACCCGGACACCGGTCGCCGCGAGCCCGGCGGACGCTTCCACCGCGATCCCGTCACCGGCCGGATCGAGCGCGTCCAGGTATCCGGACGCACGGCGCGCCGTACCGACGACGGCTGAGCCCCGCAAGGCCGCTGCCGCCGGGCAGAACACAGTGCCCGGGCCGGCCGGACGCCGTCGGTCGATGACGGCCGCGCGCCCCGACGGCGGTCCGGCCGCCCGGCCTCACTGGCCGTCGTCCGGCCGCGCCCGCCGTGCGGCGCCCTCCCGGCCGACCGGCGCCCGGCAGCGCCCCGCGCACCCCACCCGCCGCCACGGCGCAGCCGGTGCCGACGCCCCCCACCTCGCCGCCCCTTCGGGCCGCCCCCGCGCTTTCAAAGGACTGGACCCATGACGGACCCGCACGTCACCCCCGCACAGGCGGCCCCGCGTTCCCAGGACGGCTCCACCGCGCGACCGGAGGAGCCCTCGACGCTGGAGGACCTCTTCGCGCAGCAGGTGGCCCGCGCCCCGCACGCTCCGGCCCTGACCGACGGACGGCGCACCTGGACCTACCGTGAACTCGCCGAGCGCGCCGACCGGTTGGCCGCGCACCTGGTCCGTTCGGGCGCCGGGCCGGACCGCGTGGTCGCCCTCGTGCTGCCCCGGTCCATGGAGCTGATCGCCGCCGAGCTCGCCGTGGCCATGACGGGAGCGGCCTTCCTGCCGGTGGATCCCGCATACCCCGCGGAGCGGCGGGCGCTCATGCTCGCCGACAGCCTCCCCGCGGTGACCCTCGACGATCCGCATGCGGTCGCCGCGCTTGTGGAGCTCGTGGGCAAGCAGCACCACGCGCCCTCGGGGGAGGCGGAGGAGCGCGCGGCGCGTGGAGCCGGCCCCGACCGGGCCGCCTACGTGATCTACACCTCGGGTTCGACGGGTACCCCGAAGGGCGTGGCGGTCACCCACCGCGGCATCGGCGGATTCAGCGGGGCCGCCGCCGACCGGTACGCCGTGGGTCCCGGCGACCGGGTGCTGCAGTTCTCCTCGCCCAGCTTCGACGCCTCCGTCCTCGAACTGTTCATCTCCGTTCTGACCGGCGCCACGCTCGTGATCCCGCCGGACGGCCCGTGGCTGGGCGACGAACTCGCCGCGGTCCTGGACGAGCACCGCATCACCCACGCCCTCATCCCGCCGGCCGCGCTCGCGACCCTGCCGGACCCGGCCCAGGGCACCGGACGCCATCTGCGCACCCTGATCGTGGGCGCCGAGGCCTGCTCCGCGGGGCTCGTGGACCGCTGGGCGCCGGACCGCCGCATGATCAACTCGTACGGTCCCACCGAAGCGACCATCGTGGCCACCTGGACCGGACCGCTCGCCGCCGGGCAGGGCACCCCCACCATCGGCGCGGCCCTGCCCCACACACGCGTCCACGTCCTCGACGCGGCGATGAGGCCCGTCCCGCCCGGCGCGGACGGTGAGCTGTACATCGGCGGCGACGCCGTCGCCCGCGGCTATCTGCGCCGGCCGGGCCTGACGGCGTCCCGGTTCGTCGCGGACCCCTTCGGAGCGCCCGGGACCCGGCTGTACCGCACCGGTGACCGGGCCCGGCTGCGGCCCGACGGCGAACTGGACTACTTGGGACGCTTCGACCGCCAGGTCAAGATCCGGGGGTTCCGCATCGAACCCGGTGAGATCGAGGCCGCGCTCGGCAGGGACCCGCGGGTGGGCGAAGCCGCCGTCGTCGTCCGCGAGGACGAACCGGGCCGCCCCCGCCTCGTCGCCTACGCGACCCCCGCCGAGCGCGGCGCCCGCCTCGACCCGGCGTCGCTGCGCGCGGCACTCGCCGCCGTACTGCCCGCCCACATGGTGCCGTCCGCCCTGGTCGTCCTGGAGCGCATGCCGCTCACCGCACAGAACAAGACCGACTACGCGGCCCTCCCCGCGCCCGGGCCGACCGCACGCGCCGACCGGGTCCTTCCGCGTACTCCGCAGGAGGAAGCCCTCGCCGCGATCTGGGCCGACGTCCTGGGCATGGGCGAGATCGGTGTCCGCGACGATTTCCTCGACCTGGGCGGCGACTCCATCCTCGCCACCCGCGTCCTCGCTCGGATCCGTGACGACCTGGGCATACGGCTGACCGTCCGCGACCTCTTCACCTCGCGCACGGTCGAAGCCCTCGCCCCGCTGCTCGGCGACCCCTCCGCCGCCGCGCCCGCCGAACCGATCCCGCCCGCCCCACGCACCGGCGACGGCCTGCCGCTGTCCAGCGCACAACGCAGGCTGTGGTTCCTCGACGACCTCGCCGACGGAGGACCCGAATACAACACCGGCCTCACCCTGCGGCTGCGCGGCGCCCTCGACACCGAAGCCCTGCGCCGGGCCCTGCGCAGACTCGCCGGCCGGCACGACGCGCTGCGCACCACCTTCCGCACCGACGGCGGACAGGGCACCCAGCACATCGCCGCCGAAGCGGAACTGCCGCTGCGGACCGTCGACATCGCCGACGTGCCCCACGCTCGGCGCGACCAGGCCGCCGAACGGCTGCTGACCGAAGAGCTGGGCCGCCCGCACGATCTGGCGACCGGCCCCCTCACGCGCGCCCTCCTGGTCAGGCTCGACGACGCCGACCATCTGCTGCTGCTCTCCCAGCACCACATCGTCACCGACGGCTGGTCCGTCTCGATCCTCACCAGGGAACTGGCCGCGCTCTACCGGGCCGAGACCACGGGCGAGCCCGACGGCCTGGCCCAACCGGCCCTGCAATACCCGGACTTCGCGGTGTGGGAACAGGCGCAGCGCCGCTCGGCAGCGGACGACGAGCATCTGCGCTACTGGCGCAGACACCTGGAGGGGATCCAGCAGCTGGAACTCCCCACCGACCGCCCCCGGCCCGCCGTGCGCACCACCGCCGGTGCAGGACACCGCCACCATCTGTCGCCCGCCCTGATGGCCCGCCTGCGTGCGCTCGCCACCGGCCGCGGCACCACCGTGTTCACCGTGCTCGCGGGCGTCTGTGCCCTCCTGTTCGCCCGCTACTCCGGGCAGCGGGACGTCGCGTTCGGCACCATCACCACCGGCCGCGACCGCCAGGACCTGGAAGACGTGGTCGGCTTCTTCGCCAACACGGTGGTGGTGCGCACCGACGTGGACGAACGGGCCAGCGTCGACCGGTTCGTGGAGAGCATGCGCACGACGCTCCTCGACGCCTTCGCCCATGACGCGGTGCCTTTCGACCGGGTGGTCGAGGAGCTGGCACTGCCCCGCGACCCGAGCCGCACCCCGCTGGTGCAGGCCCTCGTCGTCCAGCAGACCGCGACCACCGCACCGCGTGCGGGCGGCGTACGGTTCGACGACCATCCGCTGCCGCGGCCCGCCGCCCGCTTCGACCTCGTCCTGGAGTTCACGCCGGACGCCGACGGCGGCTGCGTACTGACCGCCGAGTTCAACACCGACCTGTTCGCGACGCGGACCGTGGCCCGCATGGCCCGGCATGTGCATCGCCTCCTTGAGGCGATGGCCGACGCCCCGGGCAGTAGCCTGGCCGAACTGTCCCTGCTCTCCGAGGACGAGCAGCGCACCCTCCTGGACGCCTGGAACCCGCCGGTCGACGCGGAACGGGACGCCGACGGCGACCTCACCCTGCCCGACCTGTTCCGGGCCCAGGTGGCCCGCACTCCGGACCGGCCCGCCGTCACCCACGGCACGGACCGGCTCGACTACGCCGAGCTCGAACGCCGCGCCAACCGCCTGGCCCGGGAGCTGATCGCCCGCGGCGCGAGGCCCGAGACGCTGGTCGCGCTGTGTCTACCGCGCACGGTCGAGCTGCCCGTCGTGCTGTGGGCGGTGCTGAAGTCCGGCGCCGGATATCTGCCCGTCGACCCCAACTACCCGGCCGACCGCATCCGTTTCATGCTGTCCGACGCCCGGCCCGCGCTCGTCGTCGCAACCCCCGAGACAGCCGCCGCGCTGCCCCCGGACTGCGCACCACTGATCATCGGGGTCCCCGGCGGCGACGGCGGCGACGGCGGCGTCACGGCGCGCTCCCGGTCATCGCAGGACGTCACCGACGCGGACCGGGCCCAGCCCCTGCTGCCGGATCACCCGGCGTACGTCATCTACACCTCGGGTTCGACCGGCCGGCCCAAGGGTGTCGTCGTGACCCACCGCACGGTCGCCGCCCTGGCCACCTGGGCGGAGGAGCGGTTCGGCGACCGCACACCGGGCCCGGTGATCGCCGCGACCTCCCTCAACTTCGACGTCTCGGTGTTCGAGCTGCTGTGCCCTCTGCTGGCCGGCGGCAGCGTGGAGGTGGTCGCCGATCCGACCGCACTCGCCGACGCGGGGGAGCAGCGGAGCGGACTCATCAGCGGCGTGCCCTCCGTGATGTCCCGGCTGTTCGTGGGGGACGTGGCACCGGTGGCGGCGGACACGGCCGTCCTCGCCGGCGAGGCCCTGTCCGCGCAGACCGTCCACGACCTGAAGGCGGCCCTGCCGTCCTGCACCGTCGTCAACGCCTACGGGCCCACCGAGGCCACCGTCTACGCCACGGCCTGGTTCGCCGGTGATGGAGTACCTGACCAGGCACCGCCCATCGGCCGCCCGGTGGCACGTACCCGCGCCTACGTCCTGGACCGTCGGCTGCGCCCTCAACCACCGGGTGTCATCGGTGAGTTGTACCTCGGCGGGGGCGGGCTCGCCCGCGGCTACCTCGGACGTTCCGGCCTTACCGCCCGGCGGTTCGTCGCCGACCCGTTCGGCGGGCCCGGGACGCGCATGTACCGCACCGGAGACCTGGTGCGGTGGACCGCCGACGGCGAACTGGAATACGTCGGCCGCACCGACCAGCAGGTCAAGGTGCACGGCTTCCGGATCGAACTCGGCGAGGTGGAGGAGGCGTTGCGCCGCTGCCCCGGCGTCGCCGAGGCCGCCGTCCTCGTCTCCGGTAAGGACGACAACCGACGTCTGACCGGCTACGTGGTGAGTGTGCCCGGACACACCGTCACGCCCGAATCCGTACGCCGCACGCTCGGCAGGACACTGCCCGACTACATGGTCCCCGCCACCGTGCTGCTCCTGGACGAGCTGCCGCTCAACCCCAACGGCAAGGTCGACCGCGCCCGCCTGCCGCAGCCCGGCCCCGCGGCCACCCGAGCCGCACACCATGTGGCGCCCCGTACGGCCACGGAGCGCACGCTGGCAGCCGTATGGGCGGAAGCACTGTCCGTCGAACGCGTCGGCGTGGACGACAACTTCTTCGAACTCGGCGGCGATTCGATCCTCAGCCTCCAAGTGGTGGCCAGGGCCCGGCAGGAGGGACTCACCGTCACCTCCCGCGACGTCTACCGCCACCAGACGCTCGCCGCCCTGGCCCGATGCGCCGACGCCGCAGGCCCGCCGCGGCCCGCTCTCACCCGGGTCGACCCGACGGGGCCCGCTCCGCTCACCCCCATCCAGCACTGGCTGTTCGCCACGGACGGCGACCGGGCCGCGCACTTCGCGCAGGCCGTGTCGGTGCTGGTGCCCGACGACGTCGACCCGGAGGCGCTCGAAGGCGCCCTGAACGACGTCGTGGCCCATCACGACGCCCTGCGCTCACGTTTCGAGTCCGGCCCCGGCGCCGCGCCGGCCTGCCACATCACCGACCGGGACGACCGCATCACCCTGACCCGGCACCGCGGCCCGGACACCGACACACCCCACTTCGGCGCCTTCGACCTGGCGCGCGGGCCCCTGCTGCGGGCCGTACTGCACGACCGGGGCACCGGCCGGGCCCCCGTTCTGCACCTCGCCGGGCACCACCTCGTCGTGGACGGGGTGTCCTGGCGGGTGCTCCTGGAGGACCTGGACACCGCCTACCTCGCCCGCCGCGACGGCACGGGCGGCACGCCCGCCCTGCCCGCCAAGTCCTCACCGCTGCGGCAGTGGGCACGACGCCTTGCCGCGCACACCACGGGTGGCGGCTTCGACGACGAACGCGCCTACTGGGCCCAGGCGGCCCCGCCGGCGGCACACGATCTGCCCGTCGACCTGCCGGGCCGCAACACCTACGCCTCCGCCCGCGCCGTCACCGTACGACTCAGTGCCGAGGACACCGCCACCCTGCTGCGTCTGCTGCCCGAGACCTACCGCACCCAGGCCAACGATGTTCTGCTCGGCGCGCTCGGCCGCGCCCTGTGTGCCTGGAGCGGACAGGAGCGGGTCACGGTCGAGGTCGAGGGCCACGGCCGCGAGGACCTCTTTCCCGAACTCGACCTCAGCCGGACCGTCGGCTGGTTCACCACCCGCCACCCCGTCGCCCTCGCCGTCCCCGCGCAGGCCTCGTGGGACACCGTGCTCAAGCAGGTCAAGGAGCAATTGCGCGCCGTGCCGCGGCACGGCGTCGGCCACGACGCGCTGCGGTATCTGACCGGCCCGGGCGACCGGCCCTCCGCACCGTCCGCACCCGTCAGCTTCAACTACCTGGGGCGGATGTCCCCGGGAGAGACGGGCACCGGGCTCTACCGGGGCACCTTCCGCCCCCTTGAACTGGACGCCGACCCGGAGGCAGAACGCCCGCACACTCTGGAGCTGGTGGGCCGGCTGGACGGCGACGCCCTGGAATTCACCTGGTTCTACTCCGACCAGGTACACCACGAGGACACCGTCACGGCTCTCGCCCACGGATATGCCCACGCGTTGAGCGACCTCGCCCGCTACGCCACCGAACCGGACACCGCCGGCCGTACCCCGTCCGACTTCCCGCTGGCCCCACTCGACCAGCGGGCCGTCGACCGCCTCGTGGGTGACGCACCCGCCACGGTCGAGGACATCCTGCCGCTGACTCCGACGCAGGCCGGCATGCTTTTCCACGGCCTCTCCCAGGACGACAGCGGCGTCTACTTCCAGCAAGTCACCTTCGTCCTGGACGGAGTGCCCCGCACCGACCACCTCGCCGCGGCCTGGCAGCGGGTCACCGAGGCCTCGGCCGTCCTGCGCGGCCGCGTGGTCTGGCAGGACGTACCCGAACCCCTGCTGGTCGTCGGGCACGCGGTGTCCGTGCCGGTGACCGTTCTCGACTGGCGCGGCCTGAGCGGCGCCGAGTGCCGCGACCGGCTGGACGTACTGCTGCGCGAGGACCGTGCGGCCGGCATCGACCTGGTCGGCGGTCCGCTCCAGCGCCTGGTCCTTGCCAGGGTCTCCGACACCGCCGTGCGCGTGGTGTGGTCCTTCCACCATCTGCTCCTCGACGGCTGGAGCCTCTTCCAGGTGCTGTCGGACGTGTTCACCTGCCACAGCGCCCTCACCGGCAGGCCCGGCGCCGCCCCCCTGCCGGACCGCCGGCCCTGGCGGGACTACGTGGCGTGGCTCGGCGAGCGCGATCGAGACGAGGCCGAGAAGTACTGGCGCGGGCGACTCGCCGGGCTCGACGAGACCACCCCGCTGCCCTACGACCGCGAACCCCGCGAGGCGCACCGCGCGGAGTCCACCGAAGCCGTGACCGCCACCCTGCCCGAGGCCACGACCGGAGCCCTGGAGGAACTGGCGCGCACCTCGGGTCTGACCCTCAACACCCTCGTCCAGGGCGCCTGGGCCATCCTGCTGAGCCGTCAGGCGCACCGCGCCGACGTGGTGTTCGGCACCACCGTGTCCGGCCGGCCGGCGGAACTGACCGGCGCCGAGTCCATGACCGGCCTGTTCATCACCACCGTGCCCACCCGCGTCACCGTCCCCGCCGACGGCACCCTGCGGGACTGGCTGCGCTCGCTCCAGAGCGACCAGAGCGAGGACCGCGGCCACGACCATCTGCCGCTCAACCGGCTCAAGGCACTCACCGAACTCCCCGAGCGGGCCGCCCTGTTCGACAGCATCGTCGTCTTCGAGAACTACCCGCGGGAGGACGACCTCTCCGCGCACGGCCTCGTTCTGAGCGACGTGGACGGCATCGAGACGACCAACTACCCGCTCGGCCTGGTCGCCTACCCGGGCACCGAACTCGCACTGCGCCTCGGCTACGACCCCGAGCTGTTCGACGCCTCGACCGTGGAGCGGCTCGCCGAATACCTCGCCGTGCTGCTCACCGGGATGGCCGCCGCGCCCGAACTGGCGCCCGCCCGGCTCCCGTTGCTGACTGGAGAGCGACGCGAACAGGTCCTGAGCACATGGAACGACACCACCA
Source organism: Streptomyces sp. NPDC048361 (assembly GCF_040651795.1). Classification (NCBI taxonomy): domain Bacteria; kingdom Bacillati; phylum Actinomycetota; class Actinomycetes; order Kitasatosporales; family Streptomycetaceae; genus Streptomyces; species Streptomyces sp. NPDC048361. Next base: position 31,430 of record NZ_JBEZKW010000004.1, on the reverse strand, counting down.
GCGACCTGCCCGAGACCACCGTCGCCGAACTCTTCGCCGCGCAAGTGCGCCGCACCCCCGACGCCATCGCCCTGGAAGCCGGCAACGAACGACTCACGTACCGCGAACTCGACGCGCGTGCGCAGGAGTTGGGTGAACGCCTCGCCGCCCTCGGCGTAGCCGCAGAGCGCGCCGTGGGCGTCCTGATGGACCGGTCCGTCGAACTGATCGTCACGCAGCTCGCGCTCGTGCGTACCGGCGGGGTGTACGTCCCCCTCGACGGCCGCGCGCCGCGCGAGCGGCTGCGCCGCATGCTCACCGAGGCCGGCATCACCCTGCTGCTCACCGACGCCGAAGGCGAGGCGATCGCCCGGGACCTGCTCCCCGGGGACGGCGTACGACGCGTCGGCGACCTCACGGCGGCGGGGGAGCCCGGGCCGGCGCCCGCCACCGGCGGCCTCCACCCCGACCACGTGCAGTATCTGATGTTCACCTCCGGATCCACCGGCATCCCCAAGGGCGTCGCCGTCCGCCAGCGTGATGTCGCCGCGCTCGCCCTCGACCGGGCCTTCGCCGGACACGACCGGGTCCTCGTGCACTCCCCGCACGCCTTCGACGCGGCCACCTACGAGGTGTGGGTGCCGCTGCTGCGCGGCGGCACCGCCGTACTGGCCCCGCCCGGCGCCCTGGACGCCGCAGCGGTCCGGCACGCGATCACCGAGCGGCACGTCACCAGCCTGTGGCTGACGGCAGGTCTGTTCCGGCTGCTCGCCCAGGAGGACCCCACCTGCCTCGACGGCGCCCGCGAGGTGTGGACCGGAGGCGAGGCCGTGCCCGGCGCCGTCGTCCGGCGCGTCCTGGACGCCTGCCCCGGCCTGACCGTCGTCGACGGCTACGGGCCCACCGAGACCACCACCTTCGCCACCCGGCGCCCCTTCCGCGCCGGCGACCCGCTGCCCGCCGTCCTGCCCATCGGCCGCCCCCTCGACAACACACGCGTCTACGTCCTGGACGACGTGCTTCAGCCTCAACCTCCGGGCATCCCGGGTGAGTTGTACATCGCAGGCGCGGGCCTCGCACGCGGCTACGCGGGCCGCCCGGGAGCCACCGCCGCCCGCTATCTCGCCGACCCGTTCGGTCCACCCGGAACACGCATGTACCGCACCGGTGACATCGTGCGCTGGAGCGCCGACGGCGAACTGCACTTCGTGGGCCGTGCCGACGACCAGATCAAGATCCGCGGCTTCCGCGTCGAACCCGCCGAGATCGAGGCGCGGCTCACCGCGCACCCCGCCGTCGCCGAGGCCGTCGTGTCGCCGTACACGCTCGACGGACGCAAGCGGCTCGCCGCCCACCTCGTCCCGGCCGACGGCGCCGTCATGCCCGCCGCGACCGAGCTGCGCGCGCACCTCGCCGCCGACCTGCCGGACTACATGCTGCCCGCCGCGTTCGTCACTGTTCCCCGGCTGCCGCTCACCTCGAACGGCAAGGTGGACCACCGAAAGCTGCCCGAACCCGACTGGACGGCAGGCGGCGACAGCGCCTACCGCGCCCCCGCCGGCGAGATCGAGCAGACGCTCGCCGACATCTGGGCCGATCTGCTGGGCGTCGAACGGGTCGGCGTCGACGACAACTTCTTCATGCTCGGCGGCGACTCCATCCTCAGCATCCAGGTCGTCTCGCGTGCCCGCGCCGCCGGTGTCGCCCTCACCCCGCGCGACCTGTTCCGCCATCCCACGGTGGCCCGGCTCGCGGCCGCCACCAACACGGGCACCCCCGTGACGGTCGCCGGCACCGAGCCCGTCGAGGGCGAGGTACCCCTCACCCCGATCCAGCACTGGTTCCTCGACCCGGCACCGCACCGTCCCGGCTTCTTCAACCAGTCCGTCCTCGTGGAGACCGCCCCGGACACCGACCCGGACGTCCTGCGCCAGGCGCTGGCCGCCCTGTGGAACCGGCATGACGCCCTGCGCGCCCGGTACACCGTCACGCACGACGGCACCTGGCACCAGGACGTAAGCGCCGCCGACGCCCCCGACCTGCTGTCCGTCTGCCCGCTGGACGGCCTCGACCCCGCCGCGGCCCGGCAGCGGGAGGAGCGTGCCACCGCCGAGGCGCACGCCGCGTTCCGCCTCGACACCGGTCCGCTGCTCACCGCGCGCCTGTTCACCGGCGACGGCGGCCCGACCGCCCGGCTCCTCCTCGTCGTCCACCACCTGGCGGTCGACGGCGTGTCCTGGCGCATCCTCCTGGAGGACCTGGAGACCGCCTACCGCCAGATCCTGACCGCAGAGCCCCTACGGCTGCCCGCCCGCACCACCTCGGTACGGGAGTGGGCCCGGCGCCTGCGCGCCCGAGCCGACGCCGGCGGCTTCACGGACCAGCTCGCCCACTGGACCCGCGTCGCCGGGCACTGTGCGGAGCCGCTGCCCGTGGACGGCGAGGGCGGCAACACCACGGCCGACGTCCGCGAGGTCACCGTACGGCTGGACCGGCAGCGCACCGACGAACTGCTGCGCCAGGTCCCCGCCGTCTACGGCACCCGCATCGACGACGTCCTGCTCACCGCGCTCGGCCGGGTCCTGGCCGACTGGACCGGCCGCGACACCGTGGCCGTCGGCCTCGAAGGGCACGGCCGCGAGGACCAGGTGTTCGAGGACATCGACCTGTCCCGCACGGTCGGCTGGTTCACCACACTGTTCCCCGTCGCCCTGCGCGTCCCGGCCGACGACTGGGGCAGCGCCCTGAAGGCGGTCAAGGAGCAACTGCGGTCCGTGCCCGAACGCGGGCTCGGCCACGGCGTCCTGCGCCACCTCGCACACACCCCGCGCCTTGCCGCCGCGCCGATGCCCGGCATCAGCTTCAACTACCTCGGCCGCTTCGACTGGTCCACCGACGACGCCACCCTGATCCGCGCGGTGCCCGGCGGACTCGGCGGCGCCGACGCGCCCGACACCGAACGCGCGCACCTGCTCGACGTGGTGGCCCGGATCGAGGACGACCGTCTGGAGATCAGCTGGCACTACAGCCGCGCCCGGCATCACGAGGCCACCGTCACCGGCCTCGCCGACGGCATGCTGCACGCCCTGGAGGAGATCCTCGCCCACTGCGCCGGCCCCGGCGCCGGCGGCCGCACCCCCTCCGACTTCCCCCTCGCCCGGCTCGACCAGAAGGCCGTGGACCTGCTCGCCGGTGACGGACGGGCCGTCGACGACCTCCTGCCGCTGAGCCCGATGCAGTCCGGCATGCTCTTCCACAGCCTGCTCGACCCCGACGGACGCACCTACGTCAACCAGGTGCAGCTGGTCCTGCACGGCGTCACCGACCCCGATGCCCTCGCCGAAGCCTGGCAGCGGACCGTGGACGCCAACCCGGTGCTGCGCTCCCACCCGGCCTGGCAGGAGAGCACCGAACCCGTCCAGGTGATCCGGCACCGGGCCACCGTGCCCGTCGTCCACCACGACTGGAGCGGCCGGCCCGCCGACCTCTGCGCCGCCGACCTCGACCGGCTCATGGAGGAGGACCGCCAAGCCGGCATCGACCTGGCCACCGCACCGCTGATGCGGCTCGTCCTCATCCGGCTCAGCCCCGAACGCGTACGCATGGTGTGGACGTTCCACCACATCCTGCTGGACGGCTGGAGCGCCGCCCAGGTCTTCGACGAGGTGTGCGAGCGCTACGCGGCCCTCACCGCGGGACGCCCGCCCCAGATCGCGGCACGGCGGCCATACGCCGACTACCTGGGGTGGCTGGCCGGACAGGACACCACGAAGGCGGAGCAGTACTGGCGGACCACCCTCGCCGGCTTCCGCGCCCCCACAGAACTGCCGCGCGACCGCCGTGCCACCGGCGCCCACCACAGCTCCTCCTCCGGCACGGTACGGGTGACACTCGACGGAGACGTATCGGCACAGCTGCGGGACACGGCCCAGCACGCCGGACTCACCGTCAACACCGTCCTCCAGGGCGCCTGGGCGCTGCTGCTGTCCCGCTACGGCGGCGGCGACGACGTGGTGTTCGGCACCACGGTCTCCGGCCGGCCCGCCGAACTCCCGGGCGTCACCACGATGGTGGGCCTGTTCATCAACACGCTGCCCACCCGCGCCCGGATCGACGGGCGCCGCCCGCTGCTCGACTGGCTGAGCGACCTCCAGGCCGCCCAGTCCGAGGCCCGGCGCCACGACTTCGTGTCGCTTGCCCAGTTGGGGACCTGGAGCGAGGTGCCCGGCGGGACCAACCTGTTCGACTCCATCGTCGTGTTCGAGAACTACCCCTTCGACGAGGGCGCGCTGGCCCGGCACGGCCTGGCCATGGAGACCGAACGGGACCTGGAACCCACCAACTACCCGCTCAGCGTGGTCGTCGCGCCGGGCGACACCCTCGATGTCAGCCTCGACTACGACCCGGCGGCCTTCGACCCGTCCACCGTCGAGGCACTGGGCGAGAGCCTGCGCACCCTGCTGACCGCGATGGCCACCGCGCCCGCAGGCATCCTCGCCGAACTGCCGCTCACCGACCCCGAGGACGGCCGCGCACTGCTCGACCGGTTCGGCGGAGCCCACGTCAGCGCACCCCGGGACACCCTGCCGGAAGCCTTCGCCCGACAGGCCGCCCTGACGCCCGACGCCCCAGCCGTCCGCCACGGCGAGGACTTGCTCTCGTACCGCGAACTGGACGAGCGCGCCAACCGGCTCGCCCGGCTGCTCATCGACGCCGGCGCAGGACCCGAGCGGTACGTCGCGCTCGCCCTGCCCCGCACCGCCGACCTGGTCGTCGGGCTGCTCGCCGTCCTCAAGAGCGGCGCCGGCTACCTGCCGGTCGACCCCGGATACCCCACCGAACGCATCGCGTTCCTCTTCGAGGACGTGGAACCCCTCGCCGTCGTGACGGCAACGGCGACGGCCGGGCGGCTGCCCGACGGCACGTTCACCCGGATCGTCCTGGACGACCCCGGCCACGCGCGCCTGCTCGCCGCCGCCTCGGCCGCCCCGGTCGGCGACGGCGACCGGCGCGCCCCGCTGCTGCCCGAGCATCCCGCGTACGTCATCCACACGTCGGGCTCCACCGGACGCCCCAAGGGCGTGGTCGTCGCGCACGGTTCGGTGCTCGCCCTGACCGACTGGGCGGCGGCGGAGTTCACCGGCCGGGGACTTGAGCATGTGGTGGCCTCCACGTCGCTCAACTTCGACGTGTCGGTTTTCGAGATCTTCTCGCCGCTCATGTCCGGCGGCTGCGTCGAGATCGTCCGCGACCTGCTCGCCCTCGCCGAGCGGCCCGGCCCCTGGCGGGCCGGACTGCTCAGCGCGGTGCCCTCCGCCCTCGGCCGGCTGCTCGCCGAGGACACCGTGCACGTCAGCGCCGACACCGTGGTGCTCGCGGGGGAGGGGCTGCCCGCCCGGACCGTACGGCAGGTCCGCGCGGCCGTCCCCGGCTGCCAGGTACGCAACATCTACGGCCCCACCGAGGCCACCGTCTACGCCACCTCCTTCACCTGCGACCCCGCCGACCCCGACCGCGACCCGCCGATCGGCCGGCCGCTCGGCGGCGCCCGCGCCTACGTCCTGGACGACCGGATGCGCCCGGTGCCCGTCGGCGTGCCCGGCGAACTGTTCCTCTCGGGCACCGGCGTGGCCCGCGGCTACCTGCGCCGCCCCGGGCTGACCGCGTCCCGCTTCCTGCCCGACCCGTTCGTGCCGGACGGCAGCCGCATGTACCGCACGGGTGACCGGGCCCGCTGGACCGCCGACGGCGACATTGTCTACCTCGGCCGCGCGGACGACCAGGTCAAGGTGCGCGGCTTCCGCATCGAACTCGGCGAGGTGGAGGCGGCCCTGACCCGCCACCCCGGGGTGGCGGACGCCGCCGCCCGGGTCGTGGAGCGCGACGGCCACCGTCGCCTCGTCGGCTACGTGGTGCCCGCCCCGGCCGGTGTGCCGGACGGGGCCGCCCCGGCCGGTCTGCCGGACACGGCCGAGCTGCGGACCTTCCTCTCCCGCACCCTGCCCGACCATCTGGTGCCCGCGCTCGTGGTGCCCCTCGACCACCTCCCGCTCGGCGCCACCGGCAAGCTCGACCGGCGGGCTCTGCCCGACCCCGAGTGGACCGCGGGCGCCCGGTCGGGCCGTCCCCCCGCCACCGCGGCCGAGATCACCCTCGCCGCCATCTGGTGCGAGGTGCTGCGCCTGCCCGAAGTCGGCGCCGACGACAACTACTTCGAGCTCGGCGGCGACTCCGTCCTCGGCATCCAGATCGTCTCCGCCGCCCGCCGGGCCGGACTCGCCCTCAACCCCCGCCACCTGTTCGCCCACCAGACCCTCGCCGAACTGGCAGCAGCAGCACAGGAGTTGACGCACTCGACGGTCGTGGCCGAGCAGGGGCCGGTCGTCGGCGAGGCACCACTGACCCCGGTCCAGCACTGGCTGCTCGACACGCTCCCCGGCGATCCGGCGGACTTCAGTCAGGCCGTCTCCTACGAACTGGCCGAGGACACCGACGTATCGCTGCTGCGGGGCGCCCTGGCCGCCGTCCTGGAACGGCACGACGCCCTGCGGCTGCGCTTCGAGCGGGACACCACCGGAGCGTGGCGCCAGCACGGCACCGCGCCCGGCGAGGAGCCGCACCTGGAGGTGCACGACGGCCCGCCGACCGCCGACGCGGCACCAAGCCCGACCGACGGCTTCGACCTGGCCAACGGTCCGCTCCTACGGGCCGTCCTGCGCCGGGACGCGGACACCGGGCAGCCGGTGTTGACGCTCGCCGCCCACCACCTCGTCGTGGACGCGGTGTCCTGGCGGCTGATCCTGGAGGACCTCGACACCGCGTACCGCGCCCTGCGCGCCGGGCAGCGCCCGGACTTCGGCGCCAAGAGCACGTCCTTCCGCGCCTGGGCACAGCGCCTCGCCGCGCACACCGCGGCGGGCGGCTTCGACACCGAAGTCCCGTACTGGCAGACCCAGCAGGCCGAGGGTCCGCTCCCCGTCGACCTGCCCGGGGGCGCGAACACCGCCGCCGAGGAGGAGACGGTCACCGCCGCGCTGAACGCCGACGAAACCCGGCGGCTCCTCCAGAACGTCCCGGACGCCTACCGCACACGCGTCAACGACGTGCTCCTGTACGCCCTCGGCCGAGTCCTGGCCCGCTGGGCCGGGCGGGACCGGGTGGCGGTCGCCCTGGAAGGACACGGCCGCGAGGACCTGTTCGAGGAGGTCGACCTCTCCCGCACCGTCGGCTGGTTCACCAGCCTGTACCCGGTCGCCCTGGACGTGGCACGGGACGCCGCCACCGGCGCCGCACTCAAGGCCGTCAAGGAGAATCTGCGGGCCGTGCCCGGGGGCGGCATCGGCTACGGCGCCCTGCGCCATCTGAGCCCCACCGCCGGCCACGGCCTGCCGCCCCTGCCGGAGATCAGCTTCAACTACCTCGGACGGCAGGACCGCCAAGCCGCGAGCGACGGCCTGCTGCACGCCGCGCACGGCGGCCTCACCGGCGGGATGGACCGCTCGGCCGAGCGCCCCCACCTGCTCGACGTCCTCGGACATGTGACCGACGGACGGCTGGAGTTCGGCTGGTCGTACTCGCGGGCCCTGCACCGCCGTGACACCGTCGAACGCCTCGCCGCCGAGCTCACCGGCGAACTGCGGGCACTGGTACGGCACTGCGCCGAGCCCGGCGCGGGCGGCCGCACCCCGTCCGACTTCCCGCTGGCCCCACTCGACCAGGCCGCCGTCGACACCATCGTGGGCACCGGCCGGGACGTACGGGACGTGTATCCGCTCACGCCCACCCAGACCGGCATGGTCGTGCACGGCATGGACGAGGCAGCACAGGGCCTGTACGTCGAGCAGATCACCTTCGTGGTGGACGGGGCCCGCGACCTGGACCGGCTCGCCGCCGCCTGGCAGCACGTGGTCGACCACACCCCGATCCTGCGCACCGCCGTTGTCCTGACCGGCGCACCCGTACCGCTCCAGACCGTGCACCGGGACGTCACCCTGCCGGTCACCCGGCACGACTGGACCACCCTGCCCGACGACCGCCATCCGGCAGAACTCGAACAACTCCTCACTGAGGAAAAGGCGTTGGGCATCGATCTGGAACGCCCGCCGCTGCTGCGCCTCGCGCTGGTCCGGCTCGGCCCGGACGCGGTGCGCGTGGTGTGGACCTTCCACCACGTCCTCCTTGACGGCTGGAGCGTCTTCCACGTCCTCGGTGACGTCCTCGCGGCGCACGCGGCGCTCGCCCGGGGCGAGCGACCCCAGCCGGCCGAACGCCGGCCGTTCGCCGACTACGTCGCCCACCTCGCGGGCCGCGACACCGGGCGGGCCCGCGACCACTGGCGCGGCGTCCTCGCCGACCTGGCCGCCCCGACCCCGCTGCCCTACGACCGCAGGCCCGCACCGGACAGCACCGCTCGCTCCGGCACCTGGCTCTCCGAACGGCTCAGCGCCGAACGGACCACGGAGCTGCAGGAGTTCGCCCGCCGTCACCGGCTCACCCTCAACACGCTGGTGCAGGGCGCGTGGGCGCTGCTGCTGTCCCGCTGGAGCGGCACGCCCGACGTCTGCTTCGGCACCACCGTCTCCGGCCGTCCGGCCGACCTGCCCGGCGCCGATACCATCACCGGCCTCTTCATCACCACGCTGCCCGCCCGCGCCCACGTCGACGGGGCGGCGCGCTGTGCCGACTGGCTGCGCGCCCTGCAGGAGGCGCGGGCGGAGGACCGCCGCTTCGACCACATGCCCCTCAACGAACTGACCGGCCTCACTCAACTGCCGCCCGGCGCCGCTCTGTTCGACAGTCTGGTGGTGTTCGAGAACTATCCCGTCGGGGACGCCACGGCCGGCGCCCATGGCCTCACCCTGCGCGACCTCGACGCCCGCGAGGCGACCAACTATCCGCTGACCGTGGTCGTCTCACCCGGTGACCGGCTCGCCGTCGAACTCGGCTACGACCCGCGCCACTTCGACGCGGACACGGCCCGCTCCCTCGCCGGACAACTGCTGCACACCCTGCGCTCCCTGGCCGCCGACGGCGCAGCCCGCGTCGACGCCGTCGACACGCTGTCGCCCGAGCAGCGAGGGAAGTTGCTGCGGGGACCGGCCCGCCCAGAGCTGGAACCGGTGGCCACGGCCACCCTCCCGGCCCTCATCGAGGCCGTCGTGGACCGCCTGCCGGACGCGCCCGCGCTCGGCGACCCGGACCGGCTGCTGACCTTCGCCGAAACCGAGGAGCTGGCCAACCGCCTGGCCCACTGGCTCATCGGGCGCGGCGCTGCTCCCGGCACCATCGTGGCGCTGGTGCTGCCGCGCTCCCTCGACATGGTCCTGGCTCAGCTCGCCGTCGCCAAGACGGGCGCGGCCTTCCTGCCCGTCGACCCCGCCTACCCGGACGAGCGGATCACCCACATGCTCCGGGACGCGGCGCCCGCCCTCACCCTGGACGCCAAGGAAGTCGCCGCTCTGCTGGCCGAATTGGGCGAGGACGGCCCCGGCCACCGGCCATCCGACGCCGACCGCGGGCGCCCGCTCGGCCTGGACGATCCCGCCTACGTCATCTACACCTCGGGTTCCACCGGAACCCCCAAGGGCGTCGTCGTCACCCAGCGCGGCCTCGCCGGGTTCGCGGCCGCCGAGGCCGCCCACTATCAAGTCACCGCAGGAGACCGGGTGTTGGCCTTCGCCACGCCCAGCTTCGACGCCTCCGTGCTGGAACTGTGCGCCTCACTGCCGCACGGCGCCCGCCTCGTCGTCCCCGAGCCGGGACCGCTGCTCGGCGAGGCACTGGCCCGGGTGCTGCGTGCCGAACGCATCACCCACACGCTGCTGCCGCCGGCCGCGCTCGCCACCCTGCCGACCGACACACCCGGAACCCTGCCCGACCTCAAGACCCTCATCGTCGGCGCCGACGCGTGCGGCGCCGACCTGGTCGCCCGCTGGGCCCCCCACCACCGCATGGTCAACTCCTACGGCCCCACCGAGGCCACCGTCGTCGCCACCTGGTCCGCGCCGCTGGCCCCGGACGGCGCCGCCCCGCCCATCGGCCGTCCGCTGCCCGCCACCGGCGCCTACGTCCTGGACAGCCGGCTGCGCCCCGTCCCCGACGGCGTACCCGGTGAACTCTGGCTCAGCGGACCGGCGTTGGCCCGCGGCTACCTCGGCCGTCCGGGCCTGACCGCCGCACGCTTCACCGCCGACCCGTTCGGCCCGCCCGGCACCCGCATGTACCGCACCGGAGACCTGGTGCGCCGCGACAGCCGCGGCGAGCTGCACTACCTCGGCCGCACCGACCACCAGCTGAAACTGCGCGGGCACCGCATCGAGGCCGGCGAGGTCGAGGCCGTCCTGACCCGCCACCCGGATGTCCTCGACGCGGTGGTGAGCGTCCGCGAGGACGAACCGGGCCTGCCCCGCCTCGTCGCCCACCTGCTCACCGCCCCCGGCGCCCAACCGCCGACGGACGGCGAACTGCGCACCCTCGCCGCCCGGTCGCTGCCGGGCTACATGGTGCCCTCGGCCTTCGTGGCCCTGGAACACTTCCCGCTCACCGAGAACGGCAAGACCGACCGGGCCGCCCTGCCGGCGCCGGACCCCGGCGCGCCGGCCGCCACAACCGAGTACGTGGCGCCGCGCACGCCCACCGAGGAGGCGCTGGCCTCGCTGTGGGAGGACGTGCTCGGCACGACCGTGGGCGCCGAGGACGACTACTACCTGCTCGGCGGCGACTCGATGCGCGCCCTGCTCATCGCGTCCCGCACCAACGACCTGTTCGGGGTGAACCTCACCCCGCGCGACGTCCTGGTCTCCGGGACCGTCGCCGCCCTCGCGGAACACGTCGAGGAACAAGTGCTCAGTGAACTCGAAGACGCCGCGTACGGCGGCCCCGACCACGACGAACGGTGAGGATCCGACGATCATGACGTCTTCGAAGCCTTCCAGACGAGACCGCGCCGCAGCCCTGCCCGACGACATGCGCGAAGCCCTGCGCCGCCGACTGGCGGGACGCACGGCGGCGGGCGCCGCAGGAGGCGCGCCCGCCGGCATCCCGCCCGCCGACCGCACCCGTCCGCTGCCCCTGTCCTTCGCCCAGCAGCGCCTGTGGTTCCTGGACCGGCTCCACCCCGGCGACGCCCGCTACAACAGCGCGGTCGCGGTACGCCTCACCGGCACCCTCGATCACCGGGCCCTGGAGCGTGCTCTCGCCACGGTCGTCGCCCGGCACGAGGCACTGCGGACCACGTTCGAGGAGAGCGAAGGCCGCGCCGCCCAGCAGGTGCACCCGGCCGCCCCCGTACCTCTGCCCGTCCGGGACGTACCGGCGGACGGTCTCGACGAGGCGCTGCTCGCCGCGTACTCGGCGCCCTTCGACCTGAGCTCAGGACCTTTGCTGCGGGCCCTGCTGCTGCGCGAGAGCCCCACGTCCCACGTACTTGTCCTGACGGCCCATCACATCACCACCGACGGCTGGTCGATGGGCATCGTCCTGAACGAACTGTGCACCGCTTACGAGGCGTTGGCGCGGGGCGGAGAACCCGACCTGCCAGCGGTGTCGACCCAGTACCCGGACTTCGCGGTCTGGCAGCGCGAGCAGCTCACCGGTGCCCGGCTCGAACGGCAGCTGGCCCACTGGAAGGAGCGCCTTACGGGGGCGGTCCTTCCCGAACTCCCGCTGGACCGGCCCCGGCGCGGCGAAGAGGCAGGCGCGGGAGCCGTCCACGCCTTCACCGTCCCCGCCGCAGTGACCCGTACGCTCCGCGAACTCGCCGCGCAGCAGCACACCACGCTGTACACCGCGCTGGTCGCCGCCGCCCAGGCGCTCCTCGCCCGCTGGTCGGGGCAGGACGAGAGCGCCGTCGGGTCGCTGACCCCGGGCCGGTCGCGCACCGATCTGGAGCGGGCGGTCGGCTTCTTCGTGAACACCGTAGTGCTGCGCACCGCGGTGGCACCCGCGGACTCCTTCCGGGCCCTCCTGGCCCGCACTGCCGACACCGTCAACGACGCCTTCGCGTACGGCGACACGCCCTTCGAGCGGATCGTGGAAGCGGTGGGGGCCACGCGTGAAGCGGGCCGGAACCCGCTGTTCGACGTGATGGTCCTGCTGCACCCGGACCCGCCCGTGGCCACCGCCCCCCGCGACCTCGACATCGCCCCGGTCGCCGTGCCCCGGCAGGCCGCCACCTTCGACCTGAGCATCGAGTTCGTACCGGACGGCGAGGCGCTGACCGGACTGCTCGAATACCGCACCGACCTGATCGACCCGGACACCGCCCGCCGCATGGCCGGCCAGCTCCTGCGCCTCCTGGAGGCGGCCACCGCCGCCCCGGACCGGCCGCTCGCCACCCTGCCGCTGATGTCGGAGCAGGAGGTGCGCCAGGTCACCCACGACTGGAACACCACCGACCTGCCGGTCGCGGACACCTTGCACCCGCGGCTCTTCGAGGAGCGCGCGGCCCTGACCCCCGACGCGCTCGCACTGGTGGCAGGCGGCGAACGGCTCGACTACGCACGGCTCAACGCCCGGGCCAACCGGCTCGCCCACCACCTCATCGCCCTCGGCGCCGGCCCCGAACGCCTCGTCGCGCTCCGGCTCCCCCGCACCGCCGACATGATCACCGCGATTCTCGCCGTCTGGAAGTCCGGGGCCGGCTACCTCCCGCTCGACCCGGCCCTGCCCGAGGAGCGCGTCCGCTTCCTGCTGGACGACGCCCGCCCCGCCCTGGTCCTGGACGCGGCCGCGGTGACCGCCCTGCCCGAGGGCCTCCCGGAGACCGACCCCACGGACGCCGACCGCCGCGCGCCCCTTGACCCGCTGCACACCGCGTACGTCATCCACACCTCCGGCTCCACCGGCCGCCCCAAGGGTGTCGCCGTCCCGCACCGGGCCCTCGCCCACCTGCTCGCCGCCCACCGGGCCGGCTTCGTCGCCGAGGCGGGCGGCGGACCGCTGCGGGTGGCCCTCACCGCGTCCTTCTCCTTCGACACCTCACTCGAAGGCGTGCTGCTCCTCGCCGACGGCCATCCGCTGCACTTGGTGGACGAGACGACACGCATGGACCCGCCGGCCCTCGTCGACTACGTCGTCGGCCACCGCATCGACTTCCTCGACCTCACCCCCTCCTACCTGCGCCAACTGCTGCCCGCCGGACTGCTGAGCGACCCGCGCCACCGCCCCCGGGTGCTGATGCTCGGCGGCGAGGCGATCGGCCCCGCGCTCTGGCGTGAACTCAACGCCCACCCCGAGGTCGCCGCGTACAACTTCTACGGCCCCACCGAGTGCACCGTCGACGCGCTGTCCTGCCGCGTCGACGGAACCGGCCGGCCGCTGGTCGGCCGCCCGCTTCCCCACACCCGCGCCTACGTCCTGGACGACCGCCTGCAACCGGTGCCCCCGGGCGTCGGCGGCGAGCTGTACCTCGCCGGCGAACAGGTCGCCCGCGGCTACCTCGGCCGGCCCGGCCTGACCGCCGCACGCTTCCTGCCCGACCCCTACGGGCCGCCCGCCACCCGCATGTACCGCACCGGCGACCTGGCCCGCTGGACCGCCGACGGCCGCCTGGACTACCTCGGCCGCGCCGACGACCAGGTCAAGGTGCGCGGCCACCGCATCGAACCCGGCGAGATCGAGGCAGCCCTCAGCGACCTGCCGTCCGTCGCCGCCGCCGCGGTCGTCGCCGTGCCCGACACCCACGGGCACCTGCGGCTCGCCGCCTACACCGTGCCCGCGCCGGGCACCGCGCGGCCCGAACCCGCCGAGCTGCGCGACGCGTTGCGCAGAGTCCTGCCCGGCCACATGGTGCCGTCCTCGTTCACATCGCTGGACTCGCTGCCGCTCAACGTCAGCGGCAAACTGGACCGCCGTGCCCTGCCCGCCCCCGACCTCGAAGGCCCCGAAGGGGAACGGGAGTTCGTCGCTCCGCGCACCCCGGACGAGGAGACCCTGGCCGGGATCTGGACCGAGATTCTCGGCCTGCGCCGCGTCGGCGTCACCGACAACTTCTTCGAGCTCGGCGGCGACTCGATCCTCAGCATCCAGGCCGTCTCACGCGCCCGGGCCGCCGGCCTCGCCCTGTCCTCGCAGGACGTCTTCCGCCACCAGACCGTCGCCGAACTCGCCGCCGCCTCCCGCCGCGCCACCGCGGTGCCGGCGCCCCGCCGCCCGCAGGAGACCGGGCCCGGCCCACTCACCCCGGTCCAGGAATGGTTCTTCGCCACTCACGGCCCGCGTACCCGCTTCGCCATGTCGATGCTCCTCGACCTGCCGTACGACGCGGACGCGGCGAAGCTTTCCCGCGCACTGGACGCGGTCGTGGCACACCACCCCGCCCTGCGCGCCCGGTTCGCCCAGGAACAGGAAGAGGGTGTCTGGCGCCAGCACCCCGGCACCGGGCCGGCCACCGGCTTCCTCACCCGCGCCGACAGGGTGGCCCTCGCCGAGGCGGCCGAATCCGCCCGTGCGGAACTCGACCCCACCACCGGCAGCATGCTGCGCGCGGCCCTGCTCCCGGCCGCCGAAGGCGCCCGCCCGCAGCTGTTCCTGACGGTCCATCATCTCGCGATCGACGGCGTCTCCTGGCGCGTGCTGCTCGCCGACCTGGAGGGGGCCTACCGGCAGATCGAGAACGGCGAGAGCATCCAACTGGAGCCCGAGCGAACCCCGTTGTCCGCCTGGGCCCGCGAGCTGACCGAGCGCGTACGCGCGGGCGCGCTCGACGACGACCTGCCGTACTGGAGCGCAGAGGCCGCCCGCCCGCGCACCCCGCTCCCCGTCGACCTGTCCGGCACCCCCCTGGCCGGCTCCGTACGCACGGTCCGCGGACGCCTCGACACCGCCACCACCGAGGCCCTGCTGCGCCGCGTCCCCGGCGCGTACCGCACGCAGGTCAACGACGTGCTCCTGAGCGCTCTCGGCCGGGTCCTCGCGGACTGGGCGGACGCGCCCCACATCACCGTCGCCCTTGAGGGCCACGGTCGCGAGGAACACCTGGTCGAGGGCGCCGACCTGGCGCGGACCATCGGCTGGTTCACCAGCCAGTTCCCGGTCACTCTCACCCCGCAGGGCCCGGCCGGGGCGCCCGACTGGGCCGCGACCTTGAAGTCCGTCAAGGAGGTGCTGCGGGCCGTGCCGCGCCGCGGCGTGGGCTACGAGGCGCTGGGACGCCTCGGCTCGCCCGCGCCCGAGGCCCGCGCCCTGGGCGAACTGACGCTGCCGCAGGTGTGCTTCACCTACCACGGACAGTGGGAGTCCGGCGCGGGCGGCGACTTCGCGCCCGCTGCCGACGTGCCGCCCGGCGACATGGACCCGGCGGAGCCGCTCGACCACCTCCTCGACGTGTCGGCCGTGGTGCGGGACGGCGCTCTTGAGATCACCTGGCACTACAGCGACCAGGTGCACCAGGAACCCACCGTCCGCGCACTCGCCGACGGCATGCTGCGGGCCCTCACCGAGGTGACCGAACACTGCGCCCGCCCCGGCGCCGGCGGCCGCACCCCCTCCGACTTCCCGCTGGCCCGGCTCGACCAGGAAGCGGTGGACCGCCTCGTCGGGGACGGCAGGACCGTGGAGGACCTGCTGCCGCTCACCCCGCTCCAGGAGGGCATGCTCTTCCACCGGCTGGTCGGCGGCGCGGACGACGTCTACCTCGACCAGGCCGCCCTGATCCTGGACAACGTGGCCGACCCCGAGGCGTTCGCCGCCGCCTGGCAGCGCGTCACCGATCGCACCCCGGCCCTGCGCACCTCGGTCGTCTGGGAGGGCGTGCCCGTCCCGCTCCAGCGCGTGCACCGCGACGTACGGCTGCCGGTCGAGATACTGGACTGGCGCGCCCTGGACGCGGGGGAGCAGGCCGTCCGCACGGAACGGCTGCGCGCCGACGACCTGGCGCGCGGCCTCGACCTGGGCGCCGCACCCCTGATGCGCCTCACCCTCGTCCGGCTGCCCGACGCCCGTCTGCACCTGCTGTGGACCTCCCACCACCTGATCCTGGACGGCTGGAGCCTGGCTCAGGTCCTCACCGACGTCTTCGCCGAGTACACGGCCCTCACCACCGGCACCGAACCCGCGCCGGCCGTGCGCCGCCCGTTCGGGGAGTACGTGCGCTGGTTCGCCGACCAGGACGCCGAAGCCGTCCGCGCGCACTGGACGGGCGTCCTCGCCGGCTTCGCCACGCCGACCCCGCTGCCCGTCGACCGCCCGCGCCCGACAGGCCACGAGTCGCGCTCCGCCGCCGTGCACACCGCCGCCCTCACCGACGAGGTCTCGGCCCGCCTCGCGCGCACCGCCCGCGGCGCCGGGCTCACCCTCGGCACCGTCGTCCAGGGCGCGTGGGCCCTGCTCCTCTCCCGTTACGCGGCCGAGCCGGACGTCCTGTTCGGCACCACCGTCTCCGGTCGCCCCGACGACCTGCCCGGCGCCGAGGACATGATCGGCATGTTCATCAACACCCTGCCCACCCGCGTCCAGGTGAGCGGCCGCCACTCCGCCCTCTCCTGGCTGCGCGACCTCCAGGAGAAGCAGGCCGAGGCACGGCGCTTCGCCGCGGTGTCCCTCGCCGAACTGACCGGCCTGAGCGACGTACCGTCCGGCAGTGACCTGTTCGACAGCATGGTGGCCTTCGAGAACTACCCGTTCGACGACACGAGTGCGGCCGGCTCCGGCGTGCGCATCGCCGACGTCTCCTCGCGCGACGCAACCAACTACCCGCTGGTTCTGCGCGCGTACCACGGTGAGTGCTTCGGATTCGACCTCGCCTACGACCCGGAACTGTTCGACGCGGCCACCGCGGCGGACCTCGCCGGACGGCTCTGTCTGATCCTCACCGACCTGGCCGACGGCATGGAGCGTCCCCTCACCGCCCTCGCCCGGACCACCCCCGGGGAACAACGGCGCCTCCTCGACTTCGGGAACGCCGCCGAAGAAGGCCGGCCCACCCAGACGCTGGTCGACCTCTTCGAGGCACAGGCCGCCCGCACCCCGCACGCCGAGGCCCTCACCTGCGGCGCCGAGCGGCTCACCTACGCCGAACTCGATGCCCGCGCCGCCCGGCTCGCCCACCGTCTCGCCGAGCTCGGCGCCCGCCCCGAGCAGTACGTCGCCCTCGCCCTGCCGCGCTCCACCGACCTGGTCGTCGCCGTGCTCGCCGTCCTCAAGACAGGCGCCGCGTACCTGCCCATCGACCCGGCGCTCCCCGCCGAACGCATCACCGGCATCCTGGACGACGCGGCCCCGGTGGCCTACGTGACCAGCGCGGCACCGGCCGATTTCGTCGCCGTACCCGTACTGCGCCTGGACGACCCCGAGGTGCGCGCCGACCTCGAACGGCGTCCAGCCACCGCCCCGTTGGAGCGGCACCCACTCCCCGAGAGCCCCGCCTACGCCATCTACACCTCCGGCTCCACCGGCCGCCCCAAGGGTGTGGTGATCCCGCACGCCAACGTGGTCCGCCTCTTCAGCCGCACCCGCGACTGGTTCGGCTTCGACTCCAGCGACGTGTGGACGCTGTTCCACTCGTACGCCTTCGACTTCTCGGTGTGGGAACTGTGGGGGCCGCTCCTGCACGGCGGCCGGCTCGTCGTCGTCCCCGGCGACACCGCCCGCTCCCCGGAGGACTTCCTGCGCCTGCTCGCCGACGAGCAGGTCACCGTCCTCAACCAGACACCGTCCGCCTTCTATCCGCTGATCCGCGCGGATGCCGCACACCCCGAGGAGAGTGCCCGGTTGGCGCTGCGCACGGTCGTGTTCGGCGGCGAGGCGCTCGACGTGTCCCGGCTGGGCGACTGGTACCTGCGCCACCCGGACACCGCGCCGCGCCTGGTGAACATGTACGGCATCACCGAGACCACCGTGCACGTCACCTACGCCCCACTTGACCGGGCGACGGCGGAGGCAGGCCCCGCGAGCCCCATCGGCACCGGCATACCCGACCTGCGGACCTACGTCCTCGACGAGACGCTCAACCTCGCTCCGCCCGGAGCCATCGGCGAGCTGTACGTCGCGGGCGAGGGCCTGGCCCGCGGCTACCTCAACCGGCCGGGCCTGACCGCGACCCGCTTCCTCGCCGACCCGTTCGGCCGCCCCGGCACCCGCATGTACCGCACCGGCGACCGGGCCCGCCGGCGGGCCGACGGCAGCCTGGAGTACCTGGGCCGCGCCGACCAGCAGGTGAAGATCCGCGGCTACCGCATCGAGCCCGGCGAGATCGAAGCGGCGCTGCACGGCCACCCGGGCATCGCCGGCGCCGCCGTCGGCGTGTACCAGGACGCCGAAGGAACGCGGCGCCTGGTCGCCCACGTCGTCGCCACCGGCAGCGTCCCACCGTCCGCCGCGGAACTCCGCGCCCACCTCGGGCAGTTGCTGCCCGCGCACATGGTGCCCGCCGCCTACGTGCCGATGACTGCCCTGCCGCTCACCCCCAACGGCAAGCTCGACCGGCGTGCGCTGCCCGCGCCGGGACCCGAGGGTTTCGCGACCGGCGGCGAGCGCACGGAGCCGCGCACCCCGGCCGAGCGGCTCGTGGCCGACGCCTGGAAGCACGTCCTGGGCACCGACGACGTCGGCGCCGACGACGACTTCTTCGCCCTCGGCGGGGACTCGATCCTCGCCGTCCGGGTCGTCTCGCGGCTGCGCGCCGTGTTCGGCACGGACGTCTCGCCCCGCCTGCTGTTCACCCACCCGACGCTGTCGGCACTCGCGGCGGCCCTCGGCGACCCGTCCGACGAGCCCGCCTCCGCCGACTCCATCCCGGCCGCCGACCCCGGCGTCCCCGCCCCGCTGTCGCACGCACAGCAGCGGCTCTGGTTCCTCGACCGGTTCGAACCGGGCAGCACCGAATACACCACCCTGTCCGTTCTGCGCCTGACCGGCCCGCTCGACCGTGCCGCCCTGCACACGGCGCTCGACGGGCTGGTCGCCCGGCACGAGTCGCTGCGCACCACCTTCGCCGAACATGACGGCCAGGCACGGCAGTTCGTCCACCCGCCGACGTCCGTGGACCTGCGCGCCCAGGACTGTGCGCACTCCGCCGCGCTCGACGCCCTCGTGGCGAGCGAGGCCGCGCAGCCCTTCGACCTCGCCACCGGGCCGCTCCTGCGCGCCCGCCTCGCCCGTCTTGCCGCCGCGGACATGGAGGAGCACGTCCTCGTCCTGGCCGTGCACCACATCGTCACCGACGGCTGGTCCATGGGTGTGCTGGGCCGGGACCTCGGCGAGCTGTACGCGGCCGCCCTCGACCGGCGGCCGCCCCGCCTGCCCGTCCCGGCCGTCCGGTACGCCGACCACGCCGCATGGCAGCGCGCACGTGCCGAGCAGGCCGAGGCCGACCTCGGGTACTGGCGCCGGACCCTGGACGGCGTGACGCCCCTGGAGCTGCCCACCGACCGGCCGCGCCCCGCCGTACGCACCCGGGACGGCGCGCTCATCACCTTCACCCTGCCCGCCGCGCTCACCGACCGGTTGCGCATCCGCGGACGGGAGGTGGACGCCACCCTCTTCATGACGTTGCTGACGGCCTGTCAGGTACTTCTCGCCCGCTGGGCCGGCCAGCAGGACGTCACCGTCGGCACGGTCACCGCAGGACGCGAACGCCCCGAACTGCACGACGTGGTCGGCATGTTCGTCAACACGCTGGTGCTGCGCGCCCGGGTCCGCCCCGAGCTGTCGTTCCGTGACCTGCTGGCCGAGGTGCGCTCCACCGTCCTCGACGCCGTCTCCCACCAGGACGTGCCCTTCGAACGCGTGGTGGACGCGGTCCAGCCCGAACGTGACACCAGCCGCACCCCGCTGTTCCAGGTCATGGTCGCCCTGCACAACCTCGGCGGCGAGGTCCCCGCGCTGCCCGGCCTTGCCGTGGAAGCGGTGACCCCACCGGTCCGGCACGCCACCTTCGACCTGGCCTTCGACTTCGTGGAACACCACGGCGCCGTCACCGGGCACCTGGAGTACAACACCGGCCTGTTCGACCCGGCCACCGCGGAGCTCCTCGCCGAGCGGCTGCGCATCCTCCTCGAAGCCGCCGCCGACGACCCGGACCGTACGGTCGGCGCCCTGCCCCTCATGACCGACACCGAGCGCGGGCGCCTCCTGGAACTCGGCCGGGGCCTGCCGCTGCCCGTGCCCGACACCACCTTCCCTGCCCTGTTCGAAGCGCAGGCCGCCCGCATCCCGCACCTCACCGCGCTGGTCGCCCCCGACGCCACCCTCGACTTCGCCACCCTCAACCGCCTGGCCAACCGGCTCGCCCATCACCTCATCCGCCGGGGCGCCGGCCCCGAGACCGTCGCCGCCGTCCGCCTGCCGCGTACCTCCGGCCTGTTCGTGGCCCTCCTCGCCATCGCCAAGGCGGGCGCCGCGCTGCTCTTCCTCGACCCGCGCCTGCCCGACGAACGCGTCCGCGTCCTCATGGACGACGCCCGCCCGGTCACCGTCCTCACCGAGGACACCCTGCGCGCCGCCGACGCCACCGGCCTGCCCGAACACGACCCCACCGACGCCGACCGCGTCCGTCCATTGCGGCCCGAGAACACGGCGTACATCGTCTACACCTCCGGCTCCACCGGCCGCCCCAAGGGCGTAGCAGTCGAACACCGGCAGCTCGTCAACCTCTGCCGCGACCACCAGGCGAGCCTCGTCGCCCCGCACACCGGCGAAGGCACCCGGCTGCGGGCCGCCCTCAGTGCGTCCTTCGCCTTCGACACCTCCTGGGAGGGACCGCTGCTGCTCGCCCTCGGCCAGCAGGTCCACCTCATCGACGACGACACCCGCCTCGACCCCGAGGCGTTCTGCGCCCAGGTCACCACCGACCGCCTCGACCTGGTCAACGTCACGCCGACCTTCCTGCGCGAACTCCTGGCCGCGGGACTGCTCACCCCCGGCCGCCACCACCCGAAACTCCTGCTCGTCGGCGGCGAAGCAGTCTCCGCCGCCACCTGGCGGGACCTGGTCGCGGCCCACGGCGAACTCGGCGTCACCGCCCTCAACATGTACGGCCCCACCGAGTGCACCGTCGACTCCGTCTACGCCCCCTGCACCGACCATCCCGACCGGCCGGTCATCGGCCGCCCCGGCGGCGGGCTGCGCGCCTACGTCCTCGACGGCAATCTGCGCCCCGTGCCCGTCGGCACGCCCGGCGAGCTGTACCTCGCCGGCGCCCAGGTGGCCCGCGGCTACCTGAACCGGCCCGGCCTGACCGCCGGCCGCTTCCTCGCCGACCCGTTCGGGGCGCCGGGGGAGCGCATGTACCGCACCGGCGACCGCGCCCGCTGGGACACCGCCGGGCAGCTCGAATTCCTCGGCCGCGCCGACGAACAGCTCAAGATCCGGGGCTTCCGCATCGAACCCGGCGAGATCGAGACGGCGCTGCGCGCCCTGCCGGAGGTCACCGACGCCGCCGTCACCGTACGGGAGCACGCAGGCCGCCCCATGCTGGTCGCCTACGTCGTCACCGGCGACGGGCGGCAGCCGTCGGCCGACGCGCTGCGGATGCGGCTGCGCCACACGCTGCCCGACCACATGGTGCCCGCCGCGTTCGTCCCGCTCGACCGCGTCCCGCGCACCACCGGCGGCAAGACCGACCGCCGCGCCCTGCCGGAGCCGCCCGCGCAACCCGGCACCGACGACGCGTACGTCGCGCCACGGCCCGGCACCGAGGAGCGGCTGGCAGCCATCTGGGCCGACGTGCTCGGCGTCCCGCGCGTCGGCGCCCGCGACAACTTCTTCGCGCTCGGCGGCGACTCCATCCTCAGCATCCAGATCGTCTCCCGCGCCCGCCGCGCCGGACTCGCCCTCACCACCAAGGACGTCTTCCGCCACCAGACCATCACCGAACTCGCCCTGCGTACAGGCGAGTTGACTCCGGCGACGGCCCCGGTCACCGAGACCCCCGCCGGGCCGGCTCCGCTCACCCCGATCCAGCACTGGTACCTGGACGGCCGCAGCCCGGGCGACGCCATGCGCTTCACCATGACCCAACGCTTCGAGCTGGCGCCCGGCACGGACGGCGAGGCGCTCGGCCGGGCCGCCCGCGCCGTCGTCGCCCGGCACGCCGCCCTGCGCACCCGGTTCACGCACACCGCGTCCGGCTGGCTCCAGGAGGCGCTGCCCGCCGCACCCGACGGCGTGTTCAGCCGGCACGACCTCGCCGCACTGGACGAAGCCGCCGCGGAGGCCGAGGCACACCGCCTCACCGACCGCGCACAGGCCGCACTCGACCCCATCGAGGGCCGGGTCGCGCGCTTCCTGTTCCTGGACCGCGGCCCGGACCGGCCGGGCCAACTCGTCGTCACCGTCCACCACTTGGCCGTCGACGGCGTCTCCTGGCGCATCCTGCCGGCCGACCTCGCCACCGCCTACCAACAGGCCGCGGCCGGACTCCCCGTCGACACGGCACCCACCGGGACTTCCTACGGCCACTGGGCGACCCGGCTGGCCGAACACACCCGCACCGGCGCGTTCACCGCCGACCTGGAGCACTGGCGGCAGACCGCCGAAGCCCCGGCCGAGCTGCCTGCGGGCAGGCCCGGCCCCAACACGTACGGCACCTCGGCCACGGTCACCGTCACCCTCGACGCGGAGACCACCGAAGCCCTGCTGCGCCGGGTGCCCGAGACCTACCGCACCCAGGTCAACGACGTCCTGCTCAGCGCACTCGGCCACACCCTCGCGCAATGGTGCGGGCGGGACACGGTCCTGATCGGGGTCGAGGGCCACGGACGTGAGGACCTCTTCGCCGACATCGATCTGTCCCGCACGGTCGGCTGGTTCACCGCGGAGTTCCCGCTCGCCCTGCGCGTTGACCCCGGCGCCGGCTGGCACGACACCCTCCGCTCGGTGAAGGAACAGCTCCGCGCCGTCCCCGTGCACGGCCTGAGCCACGGCGCGCTGCGCCACCTCCTGCCGGACAGCCCCCTCGCCGGCGCCCCCGCACCCCAGGTCGGCTTCAACTACCACGGCCAGTGGGACGCGGGCACCGGCGGCAGCGACGGTTTGCTGCGCACCGCGCTGACACCGACCGGTCGCGACACCGACCCGGACGCCCCGCGCCCGTACGTCCTCGACATCACCGGCATCGTCCAGGAAGGACGGCTCGAACTGGGCTGGAACTATCCGGCGGCCGTCCACGACGAGGCCACCGTCCGCGCCCTGGCCGAGCAGACGGTCGCCGCGCTGCGCGCCATCGTGGCGCACTGCGCGAGCCCCGAAGCCGGCGGCCGTTCGCCCTCGGACTTCCCGCTCGCCGGTCTTTCACAGAACGCCCTGGACCGGCTCGTCGGCGACGGACGGCACGTCGAGGACGTCCTCCCGCTCACCCCGCTCCAGGCGGGCATGCTCTTCCACGGCCTGGTGGACACCGAGGGCGCCTACTTCGACCGGATCGCGGTCCGCCTGTCCGGAGTGGCCGACCCGCAGGCGTTCGCCGCGGCCTGGCAGCAGGTCGCCGACCGTACCCCGGCGCTGCGCACCAGCGTGCACTGGCGGGACCTGCCCCAGCCGGTCCAGGTCGTGCACCGGCGGACCGGGCTGCCCGTACGCCACCTCGACTGGCGCACCCTCGGCACGGCGGAACGCGCCGAGCACACCGAGCGCCTCGTCGAGGAGGACCGCGCCGCGGGCATGGACCTGAACACCGCGCCGCTCACCCGCCTCACCCTCGCCGCGCTGCCCGACGACGAGGTGCTGCTGCTGTGGTCCACCCACCACATCGCCCTGGACGGCTGGAGCACCGGCCAGCTCCTCACCGAAGTGTGCGAGCGCTACGCCGCGCTCACCGGCGGCCCCGACCCGGAGCCCCTGGTACGGCGGCCGTTCGCGGACTTCCTGCACTGGCTGGGCGGACAGGACCAGGTGGCCGCCGAACGCCACTGGTACGACGCGCTCGCCGGATTCACCGTCCGCACCCCGCTCCCGTACGACCGCGCACCGGGCGAGGCGCACCGGGCCCGCGCCACCGCCCAGGTCCGCCGCGAACTGGACGAGCCGGTCTCCGCGCGACTGCGGTCGGCCGCGGGCCGTGCCGGTCTGACCGTCAACACCCTGGTCCAGGGCGCCTGGGCGCTGCTCCTTGCCCGTGGCTGCGGCCGCGACGACGTGGTGTTCGGCACCACCGTCTCGGGCCGCCCGGCCGAACTGCCCGGCGTCGAGGGCATGATCGGCATGTTCATCAACACCGTGCCGACCCGGGTCCGGCTGCCCGGCGGGGACGTGCTGCCCTGGCTGCGCCACCTTCAGGAGACCCAGACCGAGGCCCGCCGCTTCGACTTCGTCGCCCTGTCCCGTATCCAGGCAGGCAGCCAAGTGCCGTCCGGAGAAGCCCTGTTCGACAGCATGGTCGTCTTCGAGAACTACCCCGTCGACGAGTCGGCCACCGCTCGCACCGGCGTCCAGGTGGCCGAGGTGCGGGCCGACGACGCGCCGACCTTCCCGTGGTGCCTGCGCGCCCACCTCGCGGAGCGGCTCGGGTTCGACCTGGTCTACGACCCGGCCCTCTTCGACCCGGTCACCGTCGAGCGGGCCGTGGAGCGTCTCGCGGTCGTGCTCACCGCCTTCGCCGACGGCCTGGACGGTGACCTCGACGGCCTGGACGCGCTCACCGACGACGACCGGCGACTGCTGGCATCCTGGAACATCCCGGCCCGCCCCACGCTGCCCCGAAGCCCGGTCGCCCTGTTCGCCGAGCAGGCCCGCCGCACCCCGGACGCCATCGCCGTACGCGACGGTGACCACGAGGTGACGTACCGTCAACTGACAGCGCACGCGGCACGGTTGGCGGCACAACTGCGGGCCGGAGGGCTCGCCCCCGAGGGTCGGGTCGCCCTCCTGATGGACCGCTCCGCCGACCTCGTCGTCGCCCAGCTCGGGGTCCTCGCCGCGGGCGGCGCCTACGTACCGGTGGACACCCGCGCTCCTGAGGAACGCCGCCGGATCCTGCTCGAAGCGGCGGGCGTCACGGTCCGGCTCACCGCCGCCGACGTCGCCGCGGCCCGCACGGACACCGGGGACGAAACGCTGCCGACCGTCGACCCCGACCGCCTCGCGTACATCATGTTCACCTCCGGCTCGACCGGCCGGCCCAAGCCGGTGGCGGTGCGCCACCGGGACGTGGCGGCTCTGGCCACCGACAGCCGATTCGCCGGCGGTGTCAGCGACCGGGTGCTGCTGCACTCCCCGGTGGCGTTCGACGCGGCCACCTTCGAGGTGTGGGCGCCCCTGCTGAACGGCGGCTGTGTGGTCGTCGCCCCCGACGGCACCGTCGACGGCGCCCTCATCAGGCGGCTCACCGACACCGAGGGGCTGACCGCGCTGTGGCTGACGGCCGGAGTGTTCCGCCTCCTCGCCCAGGACGCGCCGGACTGCTTCGCCGGGCTGCGACAGGTGTGGACCGGCGGTGACGTGGTCCCCGCCGCCGCGCTGCGCCGCGTCCTGGCCGCCTGCCCGGGAGTGAGCGTCGTGGACGGCTACGGACCCACCGAGGCCACCACCTTCGCGACGTCCCACGAGCTCACCGACGCGTCCCAGGTGCCCGACACCGTGCCGATCGGCAAGCCCCTGGACGACATGCGCGTCCATATCCTCGACGGCCGGCTGCGACCGGTCCCGCCGGGCAGCGCCGGCGAGCTGTACCTCGCAGGCGAGGGCGTCGCCCGCGGCTACCTCGGCCGCCCCGGCGCCACCGCGGCCCGCTTCCTCGCCGACCCCGCGGGCCCGTCCGGCGCCCGCATGTACCGCACCGGCGACCTGGCACGCCGCCGCCCGGACGGCACCGTGGAGTTCCTCGGACGCGCCGACGACCAGGTCAAGATCCGCGGCTTCCGTGTGGAGCCCGGCGAGGTCGAGGCCGTCCTCGCCGGGCACCCCGGCGTGACGGACGTGGCGGTGCTCGCCGGCACCGGCAGGTCCGGCGCCAAGCGGCTGATCGCCTACGTCGTCGGCCCGGCCGGCCGGAACGCGGACGATCTGCGGGCCTTCGCCGGCCGCACGCTGCCGGACTACCTGGTGCCCACGGACATCATCCCGCTCGACGCGCTGCCGCTGAGCGCCAACGGCAAGGTCGACCGCGCCGCCCTGCCGAAGCCGCAGGCCGCGCCGCGGGCCGAGCGCACCGAGCCCCGCACCGAGGCCGAGCGCCGCACGACCGAGGTCTTCGGGCAGGTGCTCGGGGTCGAACCGCCCGGCGTCGACGACGACTTCTTCACCCTGGGCGGCGACTCGATCCTCAGCATCCGGCTCGCGGCCCGCCTCTCCGAAGCCTTCGCGGCCGACCTCACCCCCCGGGACGTCTTCACCCGCCCCACCCCGGCCGCCCTCGCCGCCCTCCTCACCGAGGAGACCAGGAGCGCCCGCCCGGCCATCACCCCGGCCGCCCGCGACACGGCGCTCCCCATGTCGTACGCCCAGCAACGCCTCTGGTTCCTTGAGGAGTTCGCGCCCGGTGGCAGCGAGTACGTCACCGCGCTCGCCCTGCGCCTGCGCGGCCCCCTGGACACCGGCGCGCTGACCGCCGCCGTCACCTCGCTGGTAGCCCGGCACGAGTCGCTGCGCACCACCTTCGACAGCGTGGACGGCCTCGGCGTGCAGCGCGTCCACCCGCCGCTCCCGGTGCCGGTGCCGGTGCCGCTGCACGATCTGTCCCCGCTGCCCGCGGTGGACCGGGAACCCGCCCTGCGCTCACTGCTCACGGAGGACCGCGAGCGCCCCTTCGACCTGCGCGAAGGGCCCCTGCTGCGCACCCGCCTGGTCCGGCTCGCCGACGACGACCACGTCCTCGCCCTCGTCCTGCACCACATCGTCACCGACGGCTGGTCCACCTCGGTCCTCCTCGGCGACCTGGCCCACTTCTACCGCACTCAACTCGGCCACAGCGAAGCTGCGTTGACGCCTCTGCCGATCCAGTACGGCGACTACGCGGCCTGGCAACGCACCACGGGAGCCGCGGACGCGGAAGAACAACTCGCTTACTGGGCAGACCACTTGGCCGACACACCGCCAGTGGAGCTGCCCACCGACCGGCCCCGCCCCGCCGTCCGCACCAGCAACGGCGCCACCACCCGTCTCGTCGTGCCGGCCGACACCACCGCGCGGCTGACCCGGCTCGCCAGGGAGCACGGCACCACCCTGTTCACCACCCTGGTCGCCGCCGCCCAGGCCTACCTGGCGCGGCTGTCCGGACAGAGCGACATCGCAGTGGGCACCGTGACCTCCGGGCGCGACCGGGCCGAGACCGAGCACCTCGTCGGGTTCTTCGTCAACACCCTCGTCCTGCGCTCCCAGGCCGACACCGGCCGGCCCTTCACCGACTTCCTCGACACGGTGCGCCAGACGGTCCTCGACGCCTTCGCCCACCAGGACGTGCCCTTCGAGCGCGTCGTGGACGAGGTCCAGCCGGTCCGGGACACCAGTCGCACCCCGCTCTTCCAGGTCATGGTCGTCCTGCAGAACACCCCCGCCGCCGACCTCGACCTCCCGAACCTGCACGTCACCGACGTCGACACCGACCTGCACCAGGCTGCCTTCGACCTCACCCTCGAATTCGCCGAAGCGCCCGACGGAACGCTGCACGGCGCGTTCACCTACAACACCGACCTGTTCGACGCGGCCACGGCGGACCGCCTCGCCGCACATCTCGGCATCCTCCTGGACGCCGTCGCCACCGACGCCTCCCGTCCGCTCGGCGCCCTGCCCCTGACCACGGGGGCCGAGGAGCGTGCGCTCCTCGCGCACGGCCGGGGCACCGACGGCGCCGTACCGCCGACGTCGCTGCCCGATCTGTTCCAGCGGCAGGCGGCCCGGACACCCGCCGTGGCCGCCCTGTCCGACGGCGACCGGGACGTGACCTACGCGGAGCTCGACCGGGCCGCCAACCGGTTCGCCCACCGTCTGATCCGCGACGGCGTCGGACCGGACCGGGTGGTCGCCCTCTCCCTGCCGCGCTCGTCCGCCATGGTGGTGGCCCAGCTCGCGGTCGCCAAAGCGGGCGGCGCCTTCCTGCCCGTCGACCCCGACTACCCCGCGGCCCGCCGGGAGTTCATGATCCGCGACGCGGGCGTCCACCGCGTCGTCACCGACCCGGCCGAGGTCCTGACCGCGGACGGACCGGACACCGCGCCCACCGACGCCGACCGCACCGCCCCCCTGCTGCCCGGGCACCCCGCCTACGTCATCTACACCTCGGGCTCCACCGGCACACCCAAGGGCGTAGTGGTGACCCACCGGGGTCTCGCCTCCTTCGCCACCGCAGCGGCCGAGCGGTACGCGGCCGGCCCCGGCGACCGGGTCCTTCAGTTCGCGTCGCCGAGCTTCGACGCCTCCGTACTCGAACTGTGCACTTCGCTGCTCAGCGGGGCCACCCTGGTCACCGGCGAGGAAGGACCGCTGGTCGGCGAACGCCTGGCCGAGGTGCTCGCCGTCCGGCGCGTCAGCCACACCCTCATCCCGCCGGCCGCCCTCGCCACCGTCCCTGCGGAGAAGGCCGCCGAACTCACCGCCCTGCGCACTTTGATCGTCGGCGCCGAGGCCTGCCCCGCCCACCTGGTCGCCACCTGGGCACCCGGCCGCAGCATGATCAACTCCTATGGGCCGACCGAGGCCACCGTCGTCGCCAGTTGGACCGGCCCGCTCACCCCCGACGCCGGCACACCGACCATCGGCCGCCCCTCGGGCAGCACCCGCCTGTACGTCCTCGACACAGCGCTGCGACCCGTACCGCCCGGCGTCACGGGCGAGTTGTACGTGGCCGGCCCCGGCCTGGCCCGCGGCTACCTCGGCCGTCCCGGCCTGACCGCCCAGCGGTTCCTGCCGGACCCGTTCGGGGCGCCGGGGGAGCGGATGTACCGCACGGGCGACCTGGCCCGCTGGCGCACGGACGGCGAACTCGTCTACGCCGGACGCGCCGACGACCAGGTCAAGCTGCGCGGCTTCCGCATCGAACCCGGCGAGATAGAGAGCGCACTGCGCCGCAGCGCCCTGGTCCGGGACGCGGCGGTCGTCGTCCGCACGGACGCGGCCCCACCCGCACACGACGACGGGGGCGAGGGGCCGGCGACGGCCGCGGGCCCGGCTCGGCTGGTGGCCTACGTCGTACCGGCCGAAGCCGTGTCCGGCGAGGCCGCTGAGCGTGCCGGAGCGACGCACGGCGAGCCGGCCGGACCCGTCCCGCTCCCCGTCGAGGACCTGCGCGAGCACCTCGGCGGACTGCTTCCGCCCCACATGGTGCCCTCGCTCTTCGTACCACTGGAACGGCTGCCCCTCACCCCGAACGGCAAGCTCGACCGGCGGGCGCTGCCCGCCCCCGGACCGGCCGCCCGGGCCACCGGCAGGCCGCACCGACAGCCGCGTACCGACACCGAACGCCGGGTCGCCCGGATCTGGGCCGACGTCCTCGGCGTCACGGACATCGGCGTCGACGACAACTTCTTCGCTCTCGGCGGCGACTCCATCCTCAGCATGCAGGTCGTCTCCCGGCTGCGCCGCGACGGCCTCCACCTGGCGACCCGCGACCTGTTCACCCACCAGACCCTCGGAGCGCTAGCCTCCGTCGTCCGCACCGCCCCCCAACAGTCCGCTCAGGGCCCGGCGACCGGCGCGGTGCCGCTCACCCCCATCCAGGACTGGTTCCTCACCACGCCCCGCGCCGCCCACCACCACTTCAACCAGTCGACGCTGCTCGAACTCGACGGCACCCCCGACCCGGAGGCCCTGAGCACCGCCCTGCGCGCCCTGCTGGAACACCACGACGCGCTGCGCATGCGGTTCACCCGGGACGCCGACGGCTGGCACCAGTTCAACCCGCCGCCCGCGACCGACGAGCCGGACGACGACGACCCGCTCACCCGGTACGACCTGGCGGGCCTGTCGCCCGAGGACGCGGAAGCGGTCATGGAGAAGACCGCCGACGAACTGCACGCCGGCTTCGACCTGGCCCGCGGCCCGCACCTGCGGGCGGCCCTCTTCACTGGCGGCCCGGGACGCCCCGCGTACCTGCTGCTCATCGCGCACCACCTGGTCGTGGACGCCGTCTCCTGGCGCATCATCGGCGACGACCTGGAAACCGCCTACCGCCAAGCCGTCCAGGGCGCTCCCGTCGACCTGGGGGAGCGGAGCACCAGCTTCCGGGACTGGGCCCGGGGAGTTGCCGCACACGTCCGCGCGGGCGGCCTCGACGCCGAGCTGCCGCACTGGCGCGAAGTGGTCCGCGCGGCGCCCGCCCCCGAGGACACACCCGAGCCCGGCGACACCGCCCCGGCCGCCGTGATCGGCGTCGAACTCGACGAGAAGGACACCGAAACCCTGCTGCGTGCGGCACCCACGGCCTACCGCACCCGCATCAACGACGTGCTGCTCGCCGCTCTGGCCCTGGCCCTCGCCCGCTGGACCGGTGAGGAGCGCGTCCGCCTCGACCTGGAGGGCCACGGTCGTGAGGACCTGATCGAAGGGGTCGACCTGACCCGCACCGTGGGCTGGTTCACCAGCGTCCACCCCATCGCCCTCAAGGTCGACGACCCGGGCCGCTTCGGACCCGACCGCGACTGGCGGACGCTGGTGAAGTCGGTGCGCCGTCAACTGCGCGCCGTACCCGGCAAGGGCGTGGGCTTCGGCGCCCTGCGCACGTTCGGGCCGCCGGAACTGCGCGAGCAGTTGGGCGCAGGCGCACACAGCGAGCTGGTCTTCAACTACCTGGGCCAGTGGGACGCCCGCCCCGAAGCCGCAGGCAGCGGCCTCATCCGCGCCCAGCACGGCCCCCTGGGCCAGGACCACGACCCCCGCGACCCCGGCTCCCATGCCCTGGAGGTCGTCGGCTCCGTTGAGCACGGCCGGCTCGCCTTCACCTGGCACCACCGCCCCTCCGTGCACGACACGCAGACGGTACGCCGCTTGGCCGAGGAATTCGCCGAGGCCCTGCGCCACATCGCCGGCGACGCCAGGGACGGCCGATGAGCGAACCGCCTCGACGCCGGGTGCGCGGGGGAGGGGGCCAGGGACCCAGGCCCCGGGTACGCCGGGGCAGGAACCAGGGACCCAGGCCCCGGACCGGCCGGGGAGGGGACCAGAGACACATCCCCTCCTCCTCCCCGCGCGCGCCACCCCGAGCCGTCC
Organism: Streptomyces sp. NPDC048361; assembly: GCF_040651795.1. Taxonomy (NCBI): domain Bacteria; kingdom Bacillati; phylum Actinomycetota; class Actinomycetes; order Kitasatosporales; family Streptomycetaceae; genus Streptomyces; species Streptomyces sp. NPDC048361. The sequence continues at coordinate 377 of NZ_JBEZKW010000004.1, read as the reverse complement.
CCGACCCACCCGCCCCCCGACCCACCCATCCGAGCGTCACCCCCTCACCCACCCCCTCACCACGGAGGAACGATCATGGACGAGAACACCCGTTACCAGGTGCTGCGCAACGACGAGGAGCAGTACTCCTTGTGGCCGGTCGACATCGAGGTCCCCGCCGGCTGGCAGCCCGTCGGCAAGGAAGGGACCGAGGCCGAGTGCACCGCGTACGTCGACGAGGTCTGGACCGACATGCGACCCCGCAGCCTGCGTGAGCGCATGGAGAGCACCGGAGCCTGACGCCCGGCCCAGTGGGCAGCGCCGGACCGGCCCGACCGGTCCGGCGCCCCACGCCCGCCCCCCCACCAACACCCACAACAGAAGAGCACACGTCAGAA